>QMXA01000050.1 GCA_003661905.1 Thermoprotei archaeon
AATCTCTCAATACTTTTCATTACTATTTCCCTTTTTACTAACTCAAATTCGCTGTCAGTAAATGTAGGTAGTACTCTGAAGACTATTCTTAAGTTACGTATATCTTCATGCAAATTCTCTATATTGGGGTATAGAGAGAATAACGAAGAGTATGGATTATGCAGCGGCTCTAGATGTATATCTATAAAGAGTATGCTTGGATCGTTGAGGAACTCTTTATCTCTAATAACCTCGCCGAAATCCCAAGTGGATAAGTTTATCACCGCTACTTTCCTTATCTTTTGATAGCCCCTAGTATAGGCTATGGCTGTTGCAACATCATTTATATAACTTAAGGGCCCTGGAGCATCTCTAGGACTATCTACGAAACCCCCAAGAGGATTAACAGCTATATTATTGTTTTTGAGAGCAATATCTATAGCTGTTAAAGTAGCTCCTATTATGAGTTTCACAGCTTCTGGATTAGCTGGTGGTAAGTGAGATGTGGATATCTTACTAGACTTACCAATGAGTTTCGACATATAACTTCTACTATGAAAAATCGATAGTTCTTCAAGACTAACAGATCTAGGTTTGATTATATTTATACATCTGGAGAGATTTAGTAACATAATTAGATCCATAGCTATTTTAACTATCTTAGGCATTTTGAGCATACTAAACGGCGGGGGTAGCATCTGCTGTAAATAGTTAATTAATTCGTCACTTATTACGTAAGTACATCTCATCAAATTTGTTAACACCCCAATTTGCAGCGTTCATCTAATTACTCTGCTAGCTTTATTCTTCTCTAGCTGTAATAAAGGTTAAAATTAATCGGTATTGGAGCCATATTCTATTCATACATCATTACATTCGCAAAGAGGTCTAATTAAGTGTATGGAGCCATCATTCTCCACAATAACCTCGTCATTTCCTTTAACATGTAGATAAGCAACACATGCACATATAACAGCATCTGCAAGATTTCTATTGAAGCTAAGTGCGTTACGATGCTTAGGACCAATGCTTATTCCTAGGAGTTTCAGTACTTCATATACATCCTTACACTTAGAGTTAATTAAAGCACTTCTGGGATGAGTCTCTATAATTTTAACTCCATACCTATGTAAAATATTTGATATTCTAAAAGCCCTAGTACTAAGTAGTTTCATCCATGAGAAATTAGGCGGAAATACTTTGAATCCTCGTCTAATCATAGCTCTATCAACATTTCGCATCCTTGGATTCTTGATTATTGGAGCATCTATAGCAGCAATAGCTATCCGATCATTAATTATCTTGTTCACTATGTTATCATCACTGTATAGACAAAGAACATCGATTATCATTGATTTATCAACATCTATAGATGCATAGCCAGTACATCTATTTTCCTTAGCCGCTAGATCTATGCCTGCTACTTTCAACAATTTTCCTCCTTTACTCTATGTTTAGTGAAACAAATAGCTCTCTTTAGTTTCTTCTCTATGGCACTTTGAATGTTAAGATTTATCCCTAGTTTAAGTGCTAAGCATCTAAAGCTCATACCAAGTTTAGCTCCTGCTGCTCTAGCGTGGCCTCCACCACCAAGAGCCCTAGCTATTTCTCTTACATTGCATTTTTTACTCCTTAAGCTAATACTACATGAATCTACATTTACTATGACAACGATATCAGCATTTGTTATTGAACCTAGATAGTTAGCTACAATACTTGTTTGGGGCAATCTGTGTCTTTTTATTAAAAAAGCAACTTTGTAGCTACATATATCTCTTACTTGAACTTCTGAACTGTATTTAGTGAGTAGAGCTAATTCCTTATCTATAACGTCTTCAACTATATGTAGTATTTCATTGTTTAAGATCTCCTTCTTCTTTATTAAATTCAACACTTTAGAGAGAGCTTCTTCAGGATTATCTTCATAATAAGCTATGTATCTATAAATCCAAGGAGAGTAGATATTATCGAATAGCCATAGATCTGCAGAGCATGTAGCTCTAGTGATTTTTTCGAGTAATTCATTCTCTTCACATATTGAATCAAGAACTATACCAGCACTACATGTTGTTTTATCAATATGGAGTTCAGCGATTTTAGAAATTTTAGAAATCCATGCATTATCCCATATATGATGATCAAACCATATTATATAGGCTCCTTGATCCCTTAGATATGATAGGTATTCTAAAGAGTCCTTGAAAGTACTTTCATTAAGGCCCACGTCAGTTATTATAATTCTTCTAGGTCTAATTCTCATAATTTTCCTAAGTATAGCCGGTAAGTCTGGTGGCTCTGTAAAAAAGACCTTGAAGTTTGTTAAATGTAAGCAGAGAATTGTAAGAGCAGCAGATATTACACCATCAGCATCCTTATGAGTTATTATTATAGTCTCTACCACTGCAATCCCCTAATCGCTAAATTCATTAGCTCGTATGAACTAGACCCTTATTCAATAATCAGAGTTTCAGTTACTGTTGGTTTCGCAGCTCTTAAATTCCTAATTCTATGCATCATTTTTACAGTTGCCTCAACAGCTCTACGTGCATATTCTTCCACTCTCTCAAGAGCTTGCATACGTGTAGCTCCAGGACCTATAATTCCGAGTGCTACTGGTTTTCCAAATTCTAAGCTTAGATCTATTATCTTTCTAGCAGCATGGTTTGCTACAAGTTCATCATGCTTTGTCTCACCTTTAATTACTGCTCCAAGAGCTACTATACCATCTACATCATCTTTCTTTATTAGCTCACGAATAGCTAGTGGTATTTCAAATACTCCAGGAACTTTAATTACGTACCTCACATCAACACCTAAAAATTTAGCATGATTGAGTGCTTTCTGAAGCATTAGGTAAGTTATGTCATAATTGAATTCTGAAACTACTATTGCTATATTTAATTTTTCATTCCTTAATTGGGCCGACATCTGGTCTACCCTGTCTTAAGCCTTTACCAGCATAGGGTGTTAAAGCTTCTCTTCCTCCAGTAATTAGCCTGATTAAATTTAATGCATGCTTTTTAGCTCTATCAATAGCTATCTCCAATAACTCCTCTTCGTCTTTAGCTTCATCTTCATGAACTGTAACATCAATTACGTGTTTGTTAGTTAGTAATTGAACCATTATTAATCCAATACTTGCAGCTAAATAACTAAGCTTATCAATATTAGAAGCCCCTACCCATCCAAGAGTTATCACTATATCGCATTTATATTCATCTATAAGTTTCTTAGCCGCTATTGGTAAGTCCTTAATTCCAGGTACTGTATACCTAATAATTTCTGCATTAGGTAAATGGTTTTCTAGAACTTCAATAACGTATCTTGCCATATCAACTCTAGCAAATGTTGTGTCAGCAACCCCTATTTTAAGCAAATTTTAATCTCCTCTGAGCCTTTATTATCTCATTACCTGTTAATAGAACTATACCATTTTCTCTAGCTATAGTTCTTGCCTTCTCTAGTTTCATTGACGAACCTTTATCAAGCATTTCGGCAATGACCATTGCTGGTATCAAGTGACCTAACTTAGCAAGTGCTATGCTTAACTCTGTGTGTCCATGCCTCTTCTCAATACCTCTACTAATTAATACCGGTACGTGTCCTGGAGCCATGAACTCCTCTAGGAATTTCTTATAAGCTAATTCAGTATCACCTTGGTAAGCTAATTTAACAACTTCAAAGAATTTACGTATGGTTAGTGCCTTATCATAATCACTTATACCAGTCCTTACCTCAATATGATTTATCCATAAAGAAAATGCTGGTAGTTCACCATACTTAGGAATTTTGATGAGTTTTGAAAGTTCGGATTTCTGCAATAATTCATAAAAGAATGGGAGCTTAAGTTTCCTCGCTATATCCCAGTCTATTACAAAGCATATGAGGCCTCCAGCTAATGTTCTTAGCGTGTAAACTTCATTAACTCCGACATGTTTAGCATAGTATACTAAATCTATTTCATTCTCTCTACTCTCAAAATCATGAATCATTATGGGTTTTCCTAGCTTTAGAGCATTAATAGCTTCTTCTATTCTCGAACGCCTCACGCTCAACACCTGTATGTATTATCCCTAAAGATACATGCTTACGTCTATAGAACCCTGCAACTAGGAGTAGTAGTCCTATTATAATAAGTATTAAAGCTAATATGAAATCGGGCTCAATTACTATTGAGGATGGTTTTTGCGAAGTCCAGAGCTGATAATGTGCGAGTTCTATCATAATTAGTCAACTCTCTCAATGTCAGAATCCCTAACCTCTCCATGCCTCTTAAGAGCTTCAAGAAATCTATCATAGTGCTTCGTGTAGAATCTCATGGTCATTTGAGCAGGGCCTTTCTTATCTTGAGGTATTAATTCTACAAACTTTCGAACTCCACTATATCTAATTCTGAAACCTTTAAGAGGGAATTTCAATACTATAGTGGGTGCCCATATACCTTTTTGATGAACCTTGAAGTCACGTACAATATTTATGAAGCCTTTCATACGAGGTCTTATTACATAGTAATTCATAAATTGTGAGAATGATATTGGTATTTCATACATTATGAGAAATCCTAGGAATTTTATAGGTGTATCAGCATCTTGAAACAAAGGTCTTACAAATGTTGAATATGCGAAGAACATCCCTATAACTATGAATGGTATAATGAAACTAAGCCCCATAGCTGAGAATTGCGCTTTTAACTCTTGAGTAAGTTTCTTGTCCTTAAACATTAGCTCTTGAACTTCCTTCCTATTAGAACTTATAATGACTGGGGATGCTCTTATTTCCTTAGCCTCTTTACTCGTTGCTGATTTGAGAGCTGATTTAGCTGACATAAATATAAATATCGCTATAAAGCCAACAAAATACACCATTGTTACAATACCATACAATTCTGGTGCAAATGTGAGGAGCGAAGCTAGAGCTACTGCCATTATATGACCTACTGCCATTAAAAATCGATATCTTGGCATGGTCATAGCACTCACTTAGATGCACCCAGTTTTACTTATGCTGAACAACTATAAACTTAGCACTCACTAAGCTCTTCTTCGAATTCCTTTACAAACCTTTCTATGATTTTCGATTTTCTATCAGCTAGCATTTTATCATAGTCAGTATACATTAAATTCTTGAGCTTAAGTATCTTTTCCTTAAAATGTTTAAGATCATAGCAGAAATTACGTCCTATAGACCCTCCATATGCAATAACTCTTGCAATACCTATAGCACCTAGTGCATCTAATTTATCTGCATCACTAAGTATTTGAGCTTCAATGCATATCGGCCTTACGTTTTCTGAAAAACTATGTGCTAATATAGCATTTACTACCTTCTCTATCTTTTCTCTCGGATATTTAATTAACTCTAAGATTGACTTAGCTACTTCCACACTCATCTTAGCATGACCCTTTTCACTCTGTAATCGACCAATATCATGTAATAACGCTGCTAATTCCAAAATCTCTAAATCCACAGATTTATCAACATGTTTAGCTATTTCTAAAGCTAATTTACGAACTCTCAATACATGGCCAAGGCCGTGAACATCATCTTTGGGCATGATTATTCTAACTATTTTCTCAATTGTAGTCACTAAATCCATTATAAAACACCCATTAGTATTACCAGGGTACTGAATATAGATTTATTGCAAAGTATTATTAATTCATAAAGGCTCGAGGTTATTAAAGAAACCAAATAAGCATAGGTAAAGGTGAGGCATTTGAGGAAAGAATTCAGTGTAGAGCTCCACGGAAGAGCTAAGACATCGAATAAAACTTCCGAGAATGCATTTACTATGATCATCTTATGTACAAAGTATGGTGATGTATTAGAGTTTAGTCCTCATGATATAGATTCTGATGTAGCTAACTACATAGCTAAGAATTATATGTCTATATTGAGATTAACTGACATACTTGCTAAGACATTGTTTGAAATGAGAGTTAAGGAACTTAAGCTAACACTTGATGAAGGCTCAGTACTAATAACAAAGGATAAGAACATAGTCAAGATAAAAATAGCATTGACATGATCTAATAGAGATAAAAACTTTTGGAGCTATTGATATATTCTTTCAATCTCCCTAGATTTCAATATCTCTAGTCTAAAGGACCCATTTACTTTTCTCAAAATTACTCTTTCCGTCACTACTTTAAAACTACATGCAGAACATCTATACTTGTAGGTTATTCTCCTCTCTGACCCTATGTGTTCAGATTCGATCATTAAAGTTAATGGAGTTTTACATCTTGGGCATAGATAGTACTTATGCTTCATTTATATCACCTTATTACGTACTATATGTTTGCTGATTCTCTTCATGCTTCGCCTGTTCTTCAGTATAAGTTATACGAGTATCTGGTAGAAAAGTGCTCTCCCTCAATCACAGATATTATTTTTATGTGGAAGAATCAAGTTTTAATTATTAATGATACTAATTACTAGGGGTAATGGCATGAAGTTACATAAGCTCATATCATTAATAGAGCTGAAAGGAGCTGAAGGAGCTGTAATTGTAGGGTCAAGTAATGTATCGTATTTCATTGGTCTTAGGGTTTCAGGAACTCTTGTAGTTGATAGTACAGGTGCTACACTTTACGTTCCTATTCTTGATTATACAAAGATTACAGATGCAGCTAAAGGTCTAGGAATTGAGAAAATAGCTATTAAAGCCTTCAGTCCATATAAGGTGGACGAATTCTTTATACCATCTATAAAGGCTAAGAAACTCATAGATCTCATTAAACAGCATTTTAAGAAAGGATCAAGAATAATTTTAGATCGAGAATCTCTAAAACCATCAGCTTTAGAAACTCTAAAAGATTTCAACATAGTTGATGTAAGTAGCGATATTAATAAGTATAGAATGATTAAAGACCCAGATGAAATTAGAAAAATAG
>QMXA01000051.1 GCA_003661905.1 Thermoprotei archaeon
CTCTTAATCCATGGAGGACTAATACATCAGGTTTAAACTCATTAACGAAACTCCATACTTGAGCCATCATTTCGTGTATAGAATGTGCTGATGGATTAATGCTTCGAATGGCTATTAATTTCTTGATTTCCTCTTCATCAATATTTAGTGTCCTAGTAATTTGCATAACAGCTTGCCATAAAATTTTCTCGGGTAGAGAGTAAGTTATAGTAAGTATTCTCAATCTATTCCTCAGAAAAGTACTTAAATTTGCTGTAAATAGTTCAGTATATGCTCTAAATCCAGGTGGGTGAATTAGCAGCACTTGAGCACCCCTAGGAATACCTCCAATAGCTTCATCAAGCGGTTTGCAACCTGTAAAGTATATGGTTTCAAGTGATGGTGCTGGAACAGTCTCTGGTCTTGGTGGTGCTAATATTCTTATTCCTACATTCTCGCTTATTGAAAACGGTATTTCTCCCATAGGTATGGCTCTTCCTCTCATTTTCCTAATCTCCATCCAGCGAGTTATGAGCCCTCTACTAATTCGAGTTTTCATAACAATTACTCCATCAGCTACAAATTCTATTCCTCCTAAATGAATTGTTTCCTCCCCGTAAGGTAAGTCAGCCACAATGATCTTAGTTATTTCATATTTTGGAACTTTTTGGAATAGAACTGCTCGAAAGAATGATCTTGCCTCCTCATTTCCTAATACCTCTAATATGGGTGTTACGCTATCTATAACCAATCTACTAGGTCTGAACGTTTTTATTATATTCATGTAGATATTTGTGAATAATTCGATGAAATCCCTTTCAGCAGCTGGTAATATATTGATGTATTTAAATAGGCCTTTCTTCTCTAACTCCTCAAAGTCCATTCCTAACTTCTTCATGTTTTTGAAGAAGTTGTATTTAGGTTCATAAAGGCTTATATATAGACCCTTCTCTCCATATTTTCTAGCACCTTCATAGATAAATTTAGCAGCGAAAGTTGTTTTACCAGCACCTGGATGACCTATGAGAAGTATAGTACTGTTTTTTGGAAATCCTCCTTGCAATAACTCATCAAGTCCATGAACACCTGTGGGACAACTATCAATACTTCTAATCATCGTCATACCTAAACCCCCGTATTATTAGTAAATATTGGCGATACCTAAAAGATCTTCTCTAATTCTTAAATTACTAAATAGAAAATATACAACTGTATCTTAGTAGAAAAGAGAAATAATACCTATACGAATCTTATTATTTAATTATTAGAGATGTTGAAGCTGGTTTAATCAGCTTCGCAGGGCTTCAATCATCCTTCAGATTCGGTGGTTCTCATCATTTCCTCATTATTAATCTTACTAAGATGATATATTAATAGCCTTGCTAGTGCTGAAGCAGTTAGATCAGCTACTTTTAATGGTTGTGGTTCTGGAAATACTGTTTGGAGTTTTGAAATAGTTTCTATACATCTAGAATACTCAATACCTATACAAGTTACTCTTAATACGCCACATTTAGTGGATACTTTAAGAGCTTCATTGTATGTTTGGGATATGATTCTAAATCTTATTTTCCAATCCGGGAAATGTTTAAGTAGAGCTTCTTTCACCTTTCGTAAATATAGTTCATGTCTAAATATCACTATTACAGGTATATTGCATTTCTCACTTAGCTCTTTAGGATCAACTATATTGAAACCACCATAGGTTACACCATCAGTAAAAACAGCTTTAATTCCATGCTTCTGAATAGCTTCTAAGCATATATCTATGGATTTTTCAGTAGCATCTAGACCATCTATTTCTATAAATCTAACCATGAGATCTATTGGTAATGAATTCTCAGTTATTGCACCTACAAGAACTGTTTTTCCTCTTCTACCTTTGTATTCTGGAGGAAAATATCCATCATCAAGGCCTAAATACTTTGAGAAGAAATTCAAGTCTTGGTTCCTCACCTAGCGCACCTTCAAGTACATTTGGTGGGATTGAAAGCCTTATTATTCTTGTCTTTCCATACCTCCCTCTACTCACTATTCTAGCAGATACTATTCCAAGCATATCTAATTCACTAATTACATCACTCGTTCTCCTTTGAGTTACACTTTCTATCTTTAAGTATTTACAGAATTCTTTATAAAGTGCATATACTTCACCTGTTGTTGGCGGTGTTTTCTTTTCCATATTTAGCTTTAGTATTGATAATAGTATCAGTTTACTATGTAGAGGTAATGTAGAGACTATTTCAAATACTCGATCCTTCTCTATTTCAGAACGTGCTTTATACACGTGTTCGATCATTATCTTATCTGAATTTTCACGTTCAGCAATTTCTCCCGCTACTCGTAATAAGTCTAGAGCTCTTCTAGCATCTCCATGTTCTCTAGCAGCTAGAGCTGCACATAGACTTATTACTCCTTCATCAATTGCTTCAGATCTGAATGCTATCTTTGCTCTTTGCCATAGTATGTCTTCTAACTGAACAGCATTGTATGGTGGGAATACCATTTCGACTTCGCCAAGACTGCTCTTCACTCTAGGATCTAGAGACTCCACTAATTTAATATCATTTGTAATTCCTATTACACTTATCTTTGACCTTGTTAATTCCTCATTTGCTCTTGTAAGTCTATATAGTAATTCATCACCTCTTTTCTTTATTAGGAAATCTATTTCATCTAGTACAACTATCATTACAATTGATAATGAGTCTAGAGCTCTCATAACTCTTCTATAGACTTCAGCTGTAGAGAGACCTGTGAATGGTATTTTTAGACCCAGGCATTCACCTACTCTTACAAGTACTCTGTATGTTGTATCATCCTGTCTTGTATTTACATAACATGCTATAACATCAGTGCCTATTTCGGAAGCCTTTTTCAATAATTTTTTCAAAACATACTTAGTGACAGCTGTTTTACCAGTACCTGTAAGTCCATAAATAAATACATTACTAGGTCTAGATTTTTGAAGAGCTGGTGCAAGTATGCTTCCAAGCTTTATAATCTGCTCTTCTCTATGAGGTAAGTCATCAGGTATATAGTCTGGTCTTAGCACTTCTCTATTGACAAATATCTTTGATTTCATGGCTGATTCAAATATGGAATCAAGTATATCAGAAGTCACTTATATAACACCTATTCACTAGTCCCTCACACACTCTACAGTCCCAAGTAATAAGGGGTTCGGACAAGGAGATACCTAGAGACGTATTTAACTACCCACGAATAGGGGGATATACACAACTGCATAAACAATAATTAAGTAAGATTATGTGCTCTTACAACATAGACGTTTCTGCATCACTGATTTTCCTCAAATACTGATGGGAAGGAATAAAATTTAATTCTCCATATGTTAATTGACTACTAAAATTAGGTGGAATTCTTGAAAAGCACATCGCTATTCATTTTCCTAATAGCGCTATTACCTCCTTCTCTAATAGTGATTCAAACAATGTTCACTACAGAAATTCTGGGTGCAAATGGCAATACTGTGGAAATTCAGTCGCTCCCTAATAACATCATAATTCATTTAATTATAAGTGAGTATAGAGTTATTGAAAGGAATAATTATAGCTCTATAATTGTACTCAATTTCACATATTTACATATTGAGAATGCACCTGTAATACCTTATAAAAACTACATGTTTTAGTACTTCCTTCGCTTACAAATATAAGCACAAAGTCCATAATCATATCTAGAGAAGTCATTAGTTTAGAGAAACCTATTAAGAGAGCTCACCCATCCATAATAGTTATGAATTCTCCAAGTATGGATCTAGTAGACATGCATAACATTCATTTAACTAAGGGATTTCCTGCAAAACTATACGGCATTGAACAATATCAATGGCTAGGCCCATTTAAGCTACTACCAATAACTATTTACCCAATTCATTATTTAGAACAGAACTTATCACTAATAATAATTAAAGATATGATTCTCGAAATAGAGTTCACTAACTTCGCGACAAGTAATGTTATTCATAGACCGGTTACCAATGTAATAAAGTATTTATTGGAAAAATATCAGCAAATCCTAATGCAGCTAAACTTTACTATAGCTATGCTAAAGATTATATTCAGGAAGAATTCAATAACTATTCCTATGCTATACAACGAACATGGTAACATAGTATATGTAGGTATAAGACCTGGTTAGGGTATTGCAAATAGAAGCCTAGAAAACGCCCATTTTATAGGGAATGTTGTTCTTGTTAGGTATGTCGGTTCTAGAAGGTACTAAAGTAAATATTCTTAATGAAATATCAATGAGAGTTCTAGCTGGAGAAAACATAAGAGACGGCGATGAAGTAAGGGTTTATGTAAAGAAATCTGCACATATTCAATGACAATAGGAAAAGAATACGTACGATAACTTAGCGTGTCTAACTTCATGCACTATGTTGTAATGCACATATCTTATACTTAACTCATTAACAGGCATTCTAATAATTGGAGCAGTACTTTTACTTGTAAGATTTAAGTGCTGGCTTTTTCCAGTTATAAAATATGGAAAGTGATGCGCGTTTTAAGGAGCTGGTTAAGAAGTATTATTCTGAGTTAGGTGTAAAAGAGTGGAAGAGACTTGTTAGAGATCCTTATCATAGGTTAGAATTTGATACTACAATGTATTTTCTTAGAAAGTATCTTCCGAGGAAAGGCTTGGTTTTAGATGCTGGTGGAGGGCCTGGAAGATATACCATTGAGCTTGCGAAAATGGGTTATAATATTGTTTTACTTGATTTAACGCCGAAACTATTGGAAATTGCTAAGAAGCAGATCAGGAAAGCAAAAGTTCAAAGTAGAGTAAAGCAGATTATAGAAGGCTCTATAGATAACTTATCTATGTTTAAAGACAATACATTCGATGCTGTGTTATGTTTAGGTGGAGCTTTATCCCATATCGTAGTTAAGGAGAAAAGGGAAAAAGCTGTTGATGAGCTAGTTAGAGTTACGAAGAAAAATGCCCCCATATTCATCTCTGTAATTGGAAGACTGGCTGCTTTAATAGGTGGGTTAGTTAATTTCCCAGAGCGTATAAAACTTAACTATTTTCAGGAAATTAGAGATACAGGAAATTACTATGGTGAATACGGTTTTGCACCATGCTATTTTTACTTATTAGAAGAATTGGAAGAGTCGCTTAGAAAGAGAAAATTGCAAATCCTCGAGATAGTTGGTCTTGAAGGTTTAGCAACATGGCACAGAAGAGAATTGAATAGGCTCTTTAAAAAATACCCTGAATCATGGAAGGTATGGTGGGAAACCCATTTAAGAACATGTACGCATCCAAGCGTTGCTGGAACTAGCGAACACTTCATGGTAGTCTGTAGAAAACTTTAAGTCAAAAAAGACATATAAGTCCAGGTCTTGAACTACTTTTCCACTCTTGATAATTTTTATAAAACATTTCAAAACTTCTCGGTATAGGATAAGGTTACCAGCAACTAGGTGAGATAAAATTAGAGCAGGTTCTATTCTCACTTCGTATTTTGATGAATTCTTTATCTTTACTAGAGCTAAACGTTGTTGGGGCAAAACAAGCCTTTTATTCATGAATACTTCAAAGTTAAGAAATGAACCAAGATACTTTGTAGTTACAGCTTCTACTTTATGCTATTTATCTTTCCTTCAGCATATTTTAAGCAACTTTTTGTAAAGGAAGTACACCTTACTCCAAATCTATTATGAGAGCCCTTAACCTAAAGAATATCGATACATTTTTCACAACATGAGTTATGTAGTTGCTGTTGATTACCTTCTATAGCTCGGCTTCAACGACATCAACGAAGGACCTCCGTATAATCCCGAATACCTTGGAGACGTAATAGTCCAGAACATTGTTGAAGGTAATGATAGAGTGTAGATGTAGAAAACAGAGTCTTTGTCCATCAACTTGAATCAACAATATAGAGTGAAATAACTGATATATTAATTTCTATATCAGAATTTATTTTGTTGGAGACTGTTGCAAACTATCTTCAATAGTGAATTATGGTTATTTAGATAAAATAACTGTCTATTTAAACGAAGGTTTGGTTAAATTTTCAACATCTATATTTTCTATATTCACGGAAAAGCGGCTAAAGGAATGGAAGGGATTTTAGGCGTGGATACAAATGGAGTGAAATCTACGTGAAAATTAAAGCATTAGCTGAAAGAAACGATAATAAATAAGAATATTAACTCGACATCTTAGAATGAAATATACCTTGCATTAGGTGAAAATGAGAAAAGAAAAATAAAAGGATTTTGAAGAAACAAGATTATGTTTTTACTTTTATTGTCGGTGCGCTGGAGAAGTTTTCGCTAATATTATTTAGTGAGAGAAATGTTACTAATATGGAGAAGTGTTCTCTACTTAAATGACCTCTCATTTTAGGTATCATTATTGCATATATTCCTCTGTTTATTCTTCGCTTTTCTGTGGTTTTATTCGTTTAGTCATCTAGAAAGCCTTTGTAGAAGATTTTCGTTTGTGAAAGAAAGAAATCACTTATAAGCCCTCTCCTTGATTATCTTTATTGCTTCTTCAATTCTGTCTCCAAGGTTTCTGAAAACTCAACACCATAGCCGTTTCAGATTCAAGCCAGCAGTAATGTATTTGTTTATTTCTTCAAGTTTTCAATAACCATATTGAGCTTCAATGTTTCCACCTTCTAAACGGTGCTAAGTATTTCTCCTAGAATTTTAAGCGCCGATTTTCCATAGTTTCTCTTTAAAGCGTTATGAAGCATTGTTTTTTAACTGTTCAAAGGTTTTTCACAGGTTTTGTTTAGAAACTCGTTGAGTATAGTCTGTATTTCTATTTCCTGCTAATACCTTTTCTATTCCATTATTTAAACCTTTTATAAACCCTTAATCTACAAAGGTAAAGGTTAACCGCAGAAC
>QMXA01000052.1 GCA_003661905.1 Thermoprotei archaeon
CATATTCATAGAGCCTCAAGAATTAACACCTCATCCACAAAACCTACCTCAAATTCCTAAAATAAGCTTTATTTGCTGGAATTGTGTGGTTCATAGCTAATCTAAATAACTCTTCCCTAACATCATGCTATAAAGATGTAGAGATTGTGTTCAAATCAATACTTATAAACCTATCTCTTGTATATCTCTGTGCGGTGGTAGATACGTCAAATATTAGTTCTGACCCTGAATACTTTACTAATTTGATTGAGAAAGCTGCTGTTGAGGCTCTTACTAAGGCCACAATATTTCTACCACCAGATGTTAAGAATGCTTTGAGGAATGCTTATGAGAATGAAGTCAGTGAATCTAGTAAAGCACAGTTAAAAGCAATTCTCACAAATCTCGAAGTAGCTGAAAAACTCCGTAAACCTATATGTCAAGATACAGGGCTCATCATATTTTATGTAAAAGTAGGTTACGAATTCCCAGCTATAAGAGTTATTGAAAAAGCACTTGTAAATGCAGTGAAGAAAGCAACCGTAAAAATTCCTCTAAGGCCAAATACTGTTAATCCAATAACTGGTAAGAATCCAGGCAATAATATAGGTAGGTATGTACCTTTTATACATTGGGAATTTGTTGAAGGAGATTCATTAGAATTCACTGTTGTTCCGAAAGGTGGGGGATCAGAAGCTGTAAGTATACTTGAATTCCCACCACCTGGTGAAGGATTAAGAGCTGTTAAGAAAGTCGTTATTGATGCTGTTCTTAAAGCTGGTGCTAAGCCTTGCCCACCAACAATTGTAGGTATTGGTATTGGTGGTGGAGCTGATATTGCTGCAATATTAGCTAAGAAGGCTGCTGCATTAAGGCCTCTAGGAACTGAGAATCCTGACCCAAACATAGCTAAGTTAGAGAGAGAACTCTATGAAGCAATAAATGATCTTGAAATAGGTGCTATGGGTCTAGGAGGTAAATTCACAGTACTAGGTGTTCATATAGAGTATGCACATAGACACCCAGCTACATACCCAATAGCAATAGCTTTTCAGTGTTGGGCTGCTAGAAGAGCTTCAGCTCTTATCAAATCGAATGGAACGTATAAAGTATATCAATGAGGTGAAGAGATATGCCCACTTACCATTTGAAAACCCCTATATCAGAGGACGAGGTGAGGAAACTAAGAGTAGGTGATATAATATATGTTACAGGAATAATAGTTACAGCAAGAGATGCAGCTCATAGGAGAATGCTTAACTATATTAAAGAAGGGAAATCACTACCAATAGATCTAAAGGGCGGTGTAATATATCATTGTGGCCCTGTAGTTAGGAAAACCAATGAGATTTGGGAAGTCATAGCAGCTGGACCAACTACAAGTGCTAGAATGGAGCTCTATGAAGCTGAGATCATTAAGAATCTAGGTGTAAGAATAATTATAGGTAAAGGAGGTATGGGTTCTAAAACAGCTGAAGCTTGTAAGTACTATGGAGCAATCTACACAGTGTTCACAGGTGGTGCTGGAGCACTAGCAGCAAATGCCATAAAGAAAGTTAGAAAAGTAGAATGGTTAGATCTAGGAATTCCTGAAGCATTATGGATATTTGAAGTTGAAAACTTCGGACCATTACTAGTGACCATAGATACTACTGGTAGAAACCTCATAGCAGAAGTGATTGAGCGTGCAAAAGCAAAAAGGGAAGAAGTTCTGAAAAAGCTAGGTATAACATAACTACATAATCATTATTAATAAGGGTAGAAATCATGAAGGAGAGAATAGGTGTTTTCATATGTCATTGTGGTAGGAATATAGCCGGGACTGTCGATGTTGAGAAGGTAGCTGAAGTAATATCGAAACACCCACAAGTAGTTCATTGTGAAACATATGTCTACATGTGCTCAGAACCTGGTCAGAAGTTAATTATGGATGCTATCAGAAATAAGGGTTTAACAGCAGTAGTGGTTGCTGCTTGTTCAACAACAATTCATTACGAAACATTTGCAAGAGTTGTTGAAGCTGATGGTCTAAATAGGTATAAGTTAGAGATTGCAAATATTAGAGAGCAATGTAGCTGGATTCATATTAATAGGAAAGAAGCAACTGAAAAAGCAATACGTATTGTGCTAGCATCAATAGCTAAGGTATCTATGGACGAACCTCTATACCCGATCAAGGCTAAAGTAACTAGAAAATGCCTAGTCATTGGTGGTGGTATTGCAGGTATTACAGCAGCACTAGACATAGCCAATTCAGGAATACCAGTAGTTCTTGTTGAGAAATCACCAACAATAGGAGGTAAAATGGCTATGCTAAGTGAAACATTTCCAACACTCGATTGTGCTCAGTGCATATTAACACCTAAAATGGCTGAAGTTGCACGTCATCCAAATGTAAAGATCCTTACATGTAGTGAAGTAATATCAGTAGAGGGTTATGTAGGTAATTTTAAAGTAAAGATACTTAAGCATCCGAGAAAAGTGGATCCAAGTAAGTGCAGATTGTGTACCTTGTGCGAAAGAGTATGTCCAGTAACAGTACCTAGAGAATTTGATAGAGGTCTTAGTACTCGCAAAGCAATATACATACCATTCCCACAAGCAGTTCCTTCAGCCTATGTAGTTGATGAGGAGCACTGCACTAAATGCGGTCTTTGCGTAAAGGTATGCCCAACAAAAGCCATAAACCTAGATGAGAAGGAGGAAATAATTGAAGAAGAAGTAGGTGCAATAATCGTTGCAACAGGCTATGATCTGTATCCAGGAGAGAAGTTAAGGGAATACGGATATGGAGTATATAAAGATGTTATAGATTCTCTTCAATTTGAACGATTATTATCAAGTGGTGGACCCACTAAAGGCCAAATATTACGACCAAGCGATAAGAAACCTGTGAAGAGAATCGTATTTATACAATGTGCCGGTTCACGTGATGATAATCATCTAAAGTACTGCTCGAAGATATGTTGTATGTATACAGCAAAACACGCCTTATTATTTAAGGAGCGTGTACATGATGGTGAAGTAACGATATTCTACATAGATATAAGAGCTGCTGGAAAGGGTTATGAGGAGTTCATAAAGAGAGTTCAGGAGGAGTTCGAAGTTAATTACATAAGAGGAAAGGTATCAAAGGTATATAGAGATAAGAATGGTGATATGGTCGTTATAGGTGTAGATACATTGTCTGGTCAGAAAGTTACTGTAAGAGCTGATCTAGTAGTATTAGCTCTTGGCATAATACCTCAGCTAGATAGAGATCTAGCTTCAATGATAAAAATACCAGTAGATGAATATGGATTTGCACAGGAAGTACATCCAAAGCTAAGACCTGTTGAATGTGTTACAAGTGGCGTATTTGTATGTGGAGCTGTTCAAGGGCCTAAAGATATTTCAGAGACAGTTACACAAGCTTCAGCAGCTGCTGCTAAAGTAATCGAATTACTCACACAAGAATACATAACTCACGAACCAACAATAGCTGAAGTGGATAAAGATCTATGTAGTGGTTGTAGAATATGTATAGCTGTCTGTCCCTATGGAGCTATAGAGATTGTAGAGGGTAAAGCTAAAATCAATGAGGTTCTTTGTGAAGGATGTGGAGCATGTGTAGTTGCATGTCCCTCATCAGCTATTAAGCTAAGGAATTACACGGATTCCCAGCTTATAAACATGGTTAAAGCAGCTCTAACAGGTGTATAGCCATGTATGAGCCTAAAATAATAGCATTTCTATGTAGATGGTGTGCATCAGCTGCTGCAGATTTAGCTGGTGTTAGTAGACTCAGCTATCCAGCAAATATAATCCCGATAGTTGTTCCGTGCTCGGGAAGAGTAGATCCTAGAGCAATAATTGAGGCATTTCTAAATGGAGCTGATGGCGTTCTAATAGGTGGTTGTCACACACCAAATGATTGTCACTATATCTCAGGTAATTTCAAGGCATTTAAGAGAATACATATATTGAAGAAACTACTTAAGCAATTCGGTATAGAGCCAGAACGTATTAGACTTGAATGGATTAGTGCAACCGAAGCTACTAAATTAGTACAAGTTACAAAGGATTTTGTTGAAACCATAAGGAAATTAGGTCCATTAGCAAGGTGATAATATGTCTTCAAATAAACCAAAATTAGCAATAGTATATGGTTCAGTATGTGGCGGATGCGATGTATCACTTGTTAATGTTGGTGAGCCTCTAGCTGATCTACTTACAAATTACGACGTTATTTACTGGAGCATAGCTCTCGATGGAAAGCTTCATACACTCGAAAAACTTGAAAGAATTGATGTCGCAATATATATGGGACCCATTAGAACAGAGCTTAACATGAAGCTTGCAAAACTCATTAGAGAGAAGGCTGATTTAGTAGTCGCTTATGGTACATGTGCAGTTTATGGAGGAATACCAGGTCTTGGAGCACTGATAAAACCATCAACACTCGTAGAGACTATGAAATCAACAGTTACTACTACTCCAGGAAGTGAGAAAGTTGTTAAGAGTATGGAGAAGGAAGGTCTTAAAATACCCCCATTAACAAATCAATGCCTGCCCCTCTCTGTAGTTGTAGAGCCCGATGTATTAGTGCCTGGCTGTCCACCAGCTGTTGAGAATGTAGAGAAGCTCATTGATATTCTAAAGAAGTATCTAAGGGGTGAAAAACCGGTTAAAGGATTGATGCTTGCTGAACCAAGGTCTTTATGTGAGGAATGTCCAAGAAGACCTAAAGATATGTCAAAATTAGTGATACCAAACATATATAGACTACATGAAGCTGTGCCTAAAGAGGATAAGTGCTTCTTAGAGCAGGGCATACTATGTCTAGGTCCTATAACAAGGGCTGGTTGCGGGCATCGATGTATTAAAGCCAATATGCCTTGTGCTGGATGTATGGGACCTGTCCAAAGAGTTGATGACGTTGGTCTCAAATTCTTATCATCATTAGCTTCAGCACTATTAGCTGATAAGGAGAAGGAACTTGGAGAAGAGGGATTAGCTAAATTACTAGATAAAATAGTTGATCCTCAAGGTTTATTCTATAGATATACACTCCCAACATCATATTTAACAAAGCTTGTTCTTAAGAGGTTGAGAAAATGAGTCGTAGAACTATAACTATAGAACCAGTAACGAGAATTGAAGGAGAGGTAAAAGTAGCTATATTCCTTAATGAAAGAGGTGAAGTAGAGAGAGCATATTACCAAGTTGTAGAATTTAGAGGCTATGAAGAGTTCTGTAAAAATAGACCTGTCGAGGATTTACCAAGAATAACATCAACAGTTTGTGGTGTTTGTTCTTGGGCTCATCATCTAGCATCAGCTAAGGCTGTTGATGCATTATATGGTCGTAAACCAACAGAGACAGCTGCTAAGCTAAGGGAATTTGGTTATCAAGCACACATAATTGATAGTCACTTACTTCACTTCGTAGTTCTCTCACTACCCGACTTTGCCTTGAGCGATGCACCTCCAGAACTACGTAACATAGCTGGTCTATTGAGAAGAAATCCTGAGTTAGTTAAGAAGTTCATAGAATCGAGGAAAATTTTGAGAAATATAGAGGAGACATTTGGAGGAAAGGCCATACATCCAGCATTTGTTCTACCAGGTGGTGTTTCTAAGAAATTAACAAGAGATGATGTAGATAAGTTGAGCAAGTTATGTAAGGACCTACTTGATATAACTACCTATATCTATGAATACTTTATAGATAGAATCTTGAAGTCTAAGAATTTCAATGAGCTTTTATACAATGAAGCTTACAGACTAAGAACTTACTACATAGGACTAGTCGATAATAATAACTATCTCAATTTCTATGATGGATTTGTCCGGATAATAGATAGTAAAGGAAGAGAAGTTACAAAATTTGAAGCAGATAAGTACACTGACTATATAGCTGAACATGCAGAGGATTGGTCATATTCTAAGTTCCCATACTTAAAGTCTCTAGGTTGGAGAGGTTTTGTTGAGGAATATATCTGTAGAGCTGGGCCCTTAGCGAGATTAAATGTTGCTGATGATATATCTACAGAGAGAGCAAGAGAAGCTTATAAATACATGGTAGAGACTCTGGGAGGTAAACCTATTCACAACACAATTGCTTATCATTGGTCTAGGCTAATAGAATGTATTCATGCATCTGAGAAGATGATTGAATTCTTAAATGATGATAGTATATTGAGAGAAGATATAGTAAATACTTCTGGAAGTCCTAGATATGAAGGTGTGGGTATTGTCGAAGCACCCAGAGGTCTCCTAGTACATCATTACCAAGCAGATGAGAACTTCATAGCTAGAGAGGTCAATATAATAACTCCAACAGCTATAAATAATGCTGCGATAAACGCTGAATTACAAAAGGTAGCTTCAACACTAATTAAGGGATTTGAAGTCCCAGAAAAAATACTGAACCTTGTTGAGACCTCTATTAGAGCTTATGATCCATGTAATGCTTGTGCAACACATACTCTCTCATTACTTAGTAGTCGAGGCGGTATCACTGTACTTATATATGATAATGAAGGAAGGCTTATAGAGAAGTTACATAGTAAACCCCCACGTCTAAGGTGATATCCATGGCTTCTGAATTAATTGAGAAAGTTAGATCAATAAGTGGTAAGAATATTTATTCATGCTACCAATGTGGTATGTGCTCAGCGTCATGCCCCATGGCTCCTTTCATGGATCTACTACCACATCAAGTAATAAGATTACTACAGCTTGGAAATCCAGATGTAGTTAAAGTGAAATCCATATGGGTCTGTGTCTCTTGTATGACTTGTACTGATAGATGTCCTAGAAGAGTTGATCCAGG
>QMXA01000053.1 GCA_003661905.1 Thermoprotei archaeon
AAGACCTTTCCTGATGGAGAAACATATATTCGAATACCCACTGATGTTAATGGTGAAGTAGTTACTATAGTGCAATCAATGTTTCCAAATCAAGATAAAAGATTAGTTGAGCTTCTCTTAACTGTAGAGACATGCAAAGATTTAGGAGCTTCCAAGGTAATAACAATTATTCCCTACATAGCATATTCAAGACAGGATAAGAGGTTTAGAGATGGCGAGCCAATAAGCATAAAGACAATTCTTAAACTCCTAGGAAGTGCTGGAGCAGATACTCTCTTAGTAGTGGATATTCACAAGAGTGAATCTCTACAATACTTCCCTGGTAAGGCTATAGAAATCACTAGCTTAGTACTATTAGGAAAGAAAGCATGTGAGAAAGGTATGGAGAATCCCATAGTGTTAGCACCAGATCTAGGAGCTCTTAAAAGAGCACAGAGAGTTGCTAAAGAGCTTAAAACAGAGTATGATTATATGGAGAAATTTAGAGATAGAGTAACGGGTGAAATAACCATTAAACCTAAGGAGGTTGATGTATCTGGAAGAGATGTATTAATAATTGATGATATAATAAGTACAGGAGGTACAATAGCAAAAGCATCAAGAATTATCAAGTCCCTTGGTGCAAGAAGAGTTTTAGTAGCAGCAGCACATTCATTACTCATTAACAATGCCTATGAACGCATAATATCTAGTGGTGTTGAGTGCATATATACAGCTAATACTATAAAGAGAGCTAAAGCATTACCGAAGCTCGAAATTATAGACATATCCTCAGAAATAATCCCAAATTTAAAACAAATTCTCTGAGGAAATATGAGAATCAAAAATAACACTTACAAAAATCTCTACTATGCTCTTATTGTAGGAGATTACCCATCATTAGCGAAATCAGAGCTTCTAGCAATATTGGAATCTGAGGAAATAGCTTTTAAAATGGTTATGGAGCTTGATCAATTACTAATCTTTGAAGCAGAGAATGATGCTATAAAATATCTAAAACACAGAGCTTCAATGATTAAAGAACTTGGAATTGTTATAGCTCTAAGTCATCAAGATTTGTTAGAACTCAAATATGTCTTAGAAACTTCAAGTAGAAGCTCTATAATAAATGGGTTAAATCTAAGGATTGAGCTAAATTCCATTAGGGGTCATGGAAGGAGGATTAATTATCAAAAACTAATCGAGAACGTAGCTCAAGCCATCACTAAGCTAGGAGCTAAACCATCGCCGAGAAGCCCCATTATTTTAAGCATCATAGCTTCTGATGGAATTTTATTAGCGGGGTTGAGAATACATAGAAGATCTATGAAAGAATTCTTTGATAGAGAACCCCATGTAAGGCCGATGTATAAACCTGGTGCTATGAAATCAGAGCTATGTAGATTATTTGTTAACTTGAGTAGAGCTAGTACTAAGAAGAAATCCTTAGTACTTGATCCTTTCTGTGGTGTTGGAGGAATGTTGTTAGAGGCATGCTTAATGGGTATGAGAGGCATAGGAATAGATATAGATCATAGATCAGCTCTTGGAGCTATAGCTAATATTGATTATTACAACTGTTCAGGAGCTATTGACATAATTGTTGCTGATGCATCAAAAATACCCCTCAAGGTAGAAAGTGTAGATGCAATTGCTACAGATCCCCCCTATGGTAGGCAAAGTATACCTAGAGGAATGGACCTTGAAGACCTATTAGAATCATTCATATTTAGCTCCGCAGAAGTTCTGAAGAAGAATTCCTGTGCTGCATTCGCAATACCTATGGGACTAGATAGCATCATTGAAAAATACATAGAGGCTTCAGGACTCATTATTAATGAAAGACATATGAACTGGGTTCACGGCTCATTAACTAGAGTAGTATATGTGGTGTGTAAATCTTGTTAAAAATAATATTTCTTGGAACAGGAAGTTTCATGCCAACTAAATTGAGAGGAGCACCAGCAATTCTTATTAAAAGTCCTAAATCCACAATTCTTCTTGATTGTGGTGAGGGCACACAAAATAGGATAATTAATATAGGTATAGGAATTCAAAAAATAGATTTAATAGCTATAACTCATATGCATGGTGATCACGTATTTGGTTTATTACCATTACTCCATACTCTCAGTAACATTTCACAAACACCAAAACTCAGAATCATGGGGCCTAAAACCCTTAAAGACTTTATAGAAGAAAACATCAAATTAACATTGATTAAAAATATTGACATAGAATTCACACGACCAAGCAATGAACTATGTTTATCTGATCTCCGTATAAAGGGATTCGAAGTAGACCACGGTATGGAATCTTATGGATATATAATTGAATTTGCTAAGGCAGAGAAGAAACTGAAAGTAAATGAATTAATCAAAGCAGGTATACCTAGAAGATACTGGCCGCAGATTAAGAGAGGAAAGAAGGTAACGATTGATGGTAAAACATTTGATCCATCTGATTTTGTAGAGATTAGAAATAGGAAAATAGTTTACTCAGGTGATACTAAACCTATAGCTAATACAATAAGGGCTGCATACAATGCTAAGGTATTAATTCACGAAGCAACATTTACATCTAGACTTAAGAATGAAGCTGAGATTAGCAATCATTCCACAGCACTGGATGCAGCTAAAATAGCTCTAGAAGCCAATGCTGAGGTCCTAATTCTAACACACATAAGTGCTAGATATCCAGATCCCTATGAGCATCTATACGAATCTAGGAGGGTATTTCGTAATACATTTGTAGCTGAAGACTATGATTACTACATAGTTATGTAGATTTAGAGCTCTCTAGGTATTTCCTTTTCCCATAAGGGTCTTCCATGAGCTGTTCTGGGAGCTAACCAATCAATGAGCTCACGTGGGTTTCTACACTCTATAGTAAAGCTTATTGCACCTAAAGGAGATTCTCTATCG
Source organism: Thermoprotei archaeon (assembly GCA_003661905.1). Taxonomy (GTDB): domain Archaea; phylum Thermoproteota; class Thermoprotei_A; order Sulfolobales; family Ignisphaeraceae; genus B12-G17. The sequence continues at coordinate 2,904 of QMXA01000053.1, forward strand.
TCATCTACAAACGATAATCTGCCTTGATATGCTGCCTGTTTATGTATCTTGAAATGTAGTATTGAGCCATAAGCTCCTCTAAGCATCTTGATTCGAGCTGCATCAAGTATTCTCTCCCTTCTAAGTAACTCATGTAGTTTTAGAAGTGATGTTACTTTACTTGATTCTGCAATAAGTAACCTAAATTTTCCCATTTCAACTATACGAGTATTCTCTGGTATAAAGACATTAGTTACAGCTTTCATTACCTTATCTTCATTCTCTGTTGGTCTTATCTCTGCTTCTACACGTACTTTCATATTTCCTTAACACCTCTCGAAATAATGCTGTAACAGAGTGTTTAAGCTCTTCAATACTACCCTCATTAACTACTACATAATCGGCAAGTGCTATAACATTCCCTATTCCTAGATCTAATTCTGTTAAATCTCTATTAACAAACTCATCCCAAGTCTTCGGATCTCCAGGTCTATTTCTCTTCTTAAGTCTCTCATACCTTGTCTTTGGAGAAGAATGTATAGCTAATATTATGCATTTTCCATACTTCTCAAAAACCTTAACCTCATAGAGACCGCGAACCCCATCTATTAGAACTACATCAGCTTCTATCTTAGCTAATTTTTCAGCAATTCTCCTAGCTATGATATCTAATCCATGAACTTTTCTAAGCTCTATAGCAATTCTAAGAATATTTTCGGGAGTTGGTTGAAGCTTTCTTTTAGACACTTCCTCTCTCACAACATCACCCATACTAAGAACTTCTATACCCATAGTTCTAGCAACTTCAGCAATAATCGACTTACCTGAACCAGGCATTCCTGTAAGAAGTATTATTAGCTTAGCCATTGCAAATACCTACTTATTACTTAAGAATTGGGGGATTAAGTACTGAATTCCTCTTAAGTAATCTTCTCTCTATAAACTTAGAGATGTGACACTAGGTTTATGAATATCTAGCTATAGGAGGAAGAGGGTGAGTAATTTGAAGTATAGAGTTAAGGATATTTCCCTAGCTCCTAAAGGTAGGCTTCAAATAGAGTGGGCTGAGAAGCATATGCCTGTGCTTATGGAGATTAGGAAAAGGTTTGAGAAAGAAAGACCTTTGAAGGATTTAAGAATAGGTGCAGTTCTTCATGTAACTAAGGAAACAGCAGTATTAATGAGGACTCTAATTGCGGGAGGAGCTGAGGTATATCTTGCAGCTAGTAATCCCTTATCAACACAAGATGAGGTAGCTGCAGCTCTTGCTGAGGAAGAGGTACATGTATATGCTTGGAGAGGTGAGAGTGAGGAGGAGTATTTCTGGGCAATAGATATAGTTGCTAAATCAGAACCAAATATTGTAATAGATGATGGCGGAGATCTCCATGTACATCTACACTCTAAACTACTAGATATAGCTAAGAAAATCAAAGGAGGTACTGAGGAAACAACAACAGGCATTATAAGAATTAAGGCAATGGAGAAAGAAGGAATTCTAAAATACCCAGTTATAGCTGTTAATAATGCACTTACAAAATTCCTATTTGATAATAGATATGGAACTGGTCAAAGCACTATTGACGGAATTATGAGGGCTACAAATACTCTCCTAGCTGGTAAAGTAGTTGTAGTAGCTGGCTATGGATGGGTTGGTAGGGGAATAGCTCTAAGAGCTAGAGGTATGGGTGCAATAGTTGTAGTTACAGAAGTTGACCCTATTAGAGCTCTTGAAGCTGCTATGGATGGATTCTTAGTCATGCCCATGAAAGAAGCTGCTAAGATAGGTGATATATTCATAACGGCCACGGGCAATATCGATGTCATTAGGAAAGAACATTTCGAACTCATGAAAAATGGAGCTATTCTTGCAAATGCAGGTCATTTTAATGTTGAGGTAAGCGTAGAAGACTTAAAGAAAATATCAATTGCAAGGAGGAAAGTAAGACCTCACGTAGAAGAGTATACATTAGCAAATGGCAAAAAATTATACCTATTAGCTGAAGGGAGATTAGTCAATTTAGTTGCTGCTGAAGGACATCCAAGCGAGGTCATGGATATGAGCTTCGCTAATCAAGCGCTTTCCATAGAGTACATAGCGAAAAAACCTAAAATGAAACCAGCGCTTTATTCAGTTCCTCCAGAAATAGATAAAACTGTTGCAGAGTTAAAACTTAAGACAATGAATATAGAAATAGATAAACTAACCCCTAGACAGGAAGAATACCTAAGAAAATGGAGATTTTAATTTCATAACAATGCATTTACATAGATAATATTAGGAATACAAGGTGGAATAACTTTAAAATCTCTAAAGTCAATTCAAAGTCAGAGTGATCAATAAATATGTCTAATAAAAACTCCAAGGAAATTAAAAATCTAAATAAGCTTATGAACTTAGCCGATTTACATTTCGCTAAAGGTGATGTAGCAAAAGCTTATGAACTCTTTAAGAAGGCATATGAATTACTAAAGCAATTACATTCCAATAAACAATACGGGCTATACTTTCCCCAAGCTATGATCATAATTCTTGGACTGATTACTTCCTCCTTTAATCTGAATAAGTATAAAGATGTGCTAAAATACATAGAGGAATACGAAGAGATTCTTAAGGAAAGATATGAATCACAAGGAGAAAAGGAATCCTTTGTTTCCTATCTGAAAAGCCATAGCTCAACCTATTATGTTCAATCTGTTAAGGCAAGAACTCTAGAGATTCTAGGGAGAGTTGAAGATTCTTTACGAAGCATAGATAATTTCCTAAGCCAAAACTCAATACATAGCTCATCCAATACCATTACTAAGATCTACGAGAACATACTTCGTAGAGAAAGAGCTTTGATAATTGCCCAGCTAGCAATACCAAATATCATGTTATCTAAATTCCGTGGTTCTACAGCATTCCATTTAGATGAAAAAGAGAGGGAGCGCATAATAGCAAAGTATTTAGAACTAGGTTATGATGAAGATACAGCTAGGCAAGATCTAGATACAATAGACTAGATACATTAAGACTGCAAGAAGCATAAAGTTTATGAAAGTATAGGATTTCGAAGTCTTCTTCACAGTTCATACCGTGGTGATTGTGTATTCATTAATCTTTTTCTATATGTTCTAAGATTATCTTTTTAAACTTTTCATCAAGACCTTTGGCTATAAGCTCTGCTAATGCTCCTTCTAATAAAGGATTACCTAGATATGCAGCTAGGGGTCTTAAGAATGTATAACGTAGTGCAAGCTTTGCGCTTTCTTCATCTCCTTCATAATATTCGAGCATTACTGCATATAGTTTTGATGGTGCTTCAAGCAATGCGTCTATAGCGCTCATGCCATATTTAGAAATTACCAGTTCATTCAACATAATCATATAGCCAGGGAATCTCTTAGATACATATTTTATGATGTGCTCCTTAATTCCTTTAAGTAGTTCTTTCTGTTTCTCCTCTTTCTCTACCTTTTTGAAAGGACACACACCATGCCACCATTAATTAATGTCTCGCAAATGTTTCTATACATTCTCTTAGTTCATCTAATTTTAATTCAGTACTTGGCTTACCATCACTTAGGGTTTTTAATATTTTTAATACGAGTTGTCCTTCACTATCGGTAGTTACTACAAGGACTATATCACTATATTCTATTGCTGCAACGTATTCATCTGGGTATATTGCAGCATATACGTGGATCGTTGTTATGCCTAGTTTTCGAAGCATTAGTATGATGTTTAACACATATGAAACTACTTCTTCAGTAATGCCATGTACATCAAATATTGCTCTTAATCCATGGAGGACTAATACATCAGGTTTAAACTCATTAACGAAACTCCATACTTGAGCCATCATTTCGTGTATAGAATGTGCTGATGGATTAATGCTTCGAATGGCTATTAATTTCT
>QMXA01000054.1 GCA_003661905.1 Thermoprotei archaeon
ACCTTTATGTTTTGAAGAATTGGGTTTGCATTTTTATCTTATAGATGTTCTTACTGGTAGTTGATTTTCGAATATCAGCCCATCAGCAAACATGTTTAGTAATAGCCAGTGTCCCTCAGATATCTTACCCTTCTTATACTCAAAGAACTTCCTAATGATCTCCAACATCATCATAGCAATACAAGCCTTCGATAGAATTATATAGTACAAAAAGCACATCAGAATGATAAACCCATATCACAGATTGTACGCTCGGTCTTGAGTGCTAGTAATAAGTAATGATATGAGCCTATTATAAACTTTTGTAATCTCAAAGTCAAGTAATTACATCAACATCCGTGTTTGTCATTTGTTATCTCACGTGCCCAGTGTTGATTCATAGATAATAAGGAATTGAAGTTCTAGTATAAGAAGTCTCACGTTTTGGATAAGCTAATGACTGTGTAAGATTCAAGTGTTTAAGCCGTGAAATGGTATTACATAGCATAGGAAGTCTAATAGACTCTTATAGAGTAGTTCCCTTAACAAACTCCTTGCTAAGAGCACAATAAGGACTTCAGGAAAACTATATTATGAGGTTATGTTAGTGAATTATCCCTTACTTATCACTGCTATGCTATATTTGGATAATGAGTCATATCTTTTCAATGACTTATGTAGTAACTTTTCTCACATGAACTGACACTAACCCTAGATTACACGATACATGGGACTTCATAGGATAAGTAATGTAAGTTTCGGAGCATAAAGTGACAAATTGATTAAGAATCTAATTCTACCATATTCATAAGATATAGTGGGTATATTATAAGAGGAAACTTAGCTGAAGTAGTAAACTTCAGCGCTTCTCTACATGGTTTTACAGTAATGTTACATGGTAAAACTTTAAATACATTAGGTATCACTATATGATATGGATGTAGTACTTTGAACAGTACTATGAGATTTGTTGTAAAAGTGAGTAGAAAGGGTCAAGTGGTCATCCCTATTGAAATCAGAAGGAGGTATAATATTAAGGATAAGGTAGTTATTAAGGTTGATGAGGAAGGAATAAAAATTATACCATTAATGTCCTTGAAGGAAATGTTCGGTACTGATGGTGAGATGATGAAAATTATTGCTAAAGAGATAGTAGAGGAGAGAATGGAGGAAATAAAACGTGAAGAGTAAATATGTTATTGATGCAGGAGCTTTAGCACTATATTTTGCTGGAGATCTTAGAGTGAAGAAATATTTTGATGAAATATTTCAAGGTGTTTCGGAAGGGTATTTATGCGAAGTGAATCTTACGGAATTTTACTATAAAACAGCTGAAAAACTTGGTGTTGATGCTGCTGATATAAGATATGAAGCTATAAGAGCTTCACCAATAAAGCAAATACCTGCTGGAGATGAACTCACAAGAGATGCTGGTAGGATCAAATTGAAGTATAGAGGTAAAATATCGCTTGCTGATGCATTTCTCATAGCCCTAACACGTCAAGTAGGGGGTATAGCCCTAACAACAGACCCAATAATAAAAGAGGTAATGAAGGATAAGTGTAGATTTTTCAAAATCTAGACTCCACTTATTACTAATTAATAAAAACTCCTTACAGTTTATTCATAGTCCACAGTTTGAGGTAGACCCCAACGAAATCGTGTAGTAGAATGATAAATTTGTGTCAGTATCATGGGCTCGATCTTGAGTACTGGATTCTCTCTCTTGGAGAAAAGATGTTTAAGGTCTGACATAGAATCACCAATAGTAACATAATCTTTCCCTGCATATGCTCCTTGAGTTTCAATAGCGAAGTACATGTATCTTATAGAGACATGATCCTCCGGAGGAGATGAGCAGAAATTTACATAGAGAAAAGCGTAGTGAGCTTACATATATAATGAATCACATGCAAACGAGAAACATGTCATGCGAACTTTAAAAGTTTAGTAATGGCAAAGCCTCGCCTCCTATATTAAAGAACAGGAATTCAAAGAGGACCCATAACGTCATACTTAAGGTAATAGTAGTACCTTAGTATACAATGAAGTATAACTACGAATTCTTATCCCTCCTCCTTGGAGTTAAGTGTGAAGTCTAAGTACATGAAGGGTATTAGCCCCGTTGTAGCTACCCTGCTATTGATAGGCATTACCATTGCTACTATAGTACTGGTTTGGGGTGTTATGCAGAAAACTGCTAGATCAGACAATGTGGTTAAGGTTGAAGTCATTGGTATTTAGACCACAGTAACCTAGTGCTAAGTCATGTAGCTCTATAGCATCAAAGAAGTAGTGGTAATGTACCAATAATCATTAAACCTGTTACAGCGGCCGTTGGTTCAGATACATCAGCATTAACACTAAAATCACAAAACTACCTCATGCTACAAATCAACATAAGAATTCTCAGGAGAAAGAACAAGCAATAACACAAACCCAAGTACTAGTAAATGTTACTACAAAACTAAAACTCATATTTATCAATGATAAGGAAGATCTTATCGATGAAGCCCAAATAGTATTAAAATTAAGTGAAGCTGATAATACCATACCAAAGAAGTAGTATGTATTGAGTTGTAGAATTTCATGTGTTTCCTGGTATCTACAAATATTGGATCACATGGGTTCAAAGCCTTTACGGGAAGACTCATTGTAGGTAGTGATGTATACACTTATTATGTAGTATTAGATGTGATATCTCCCATCATAGAGGTTATTGACAGAAATGTTTTTGTAATAAGAATTAAGGCTTATGACTTTAATGTAAACGTTACAGGAGTAATAACCATAACATTTAGCCAAAATGACAGGAATTACACTTATACAATTACAATATGTCTATAGAAGTCAGTAGATGCAATATTCTATTCTCCATTGAGCAAGGCTCCTACGCCATATACGTAGTATATAGATATAATAGTAGTGTTTTACTTACTTCAGCATACACCTACCTAAAGTTGAAACCGATACCTGGGAAATATTATTGATGTTCACCATAGCGATATCAGTATTAGAATTAAGTATTCCTCCTCAATCTCTATGGAGACTGTTCACCTCTCTAAAATAGCTTCCTCCAACAACTTTACTAAGTGCTCCTTCACTGTACCCAAATCTCTTCGTAGCTAACTCTCTAAACTTTAACTCAAGCATATCATTCATCTTCGCTCTTATCATAAGAACACAGTTATAGCAATACAAACTTACTCCCCAAAGGCCACATAGCCGAATAGAGCATTCATTTTACAGGAAGTTATGAATAGTTATATCTATGGAACTTATTCTATGTACTCACCAGTTACGTCAATGGGATAAACTAGACATGATTTATATAGACTCTTATCTTTTACTTTATTAACACAGCAATTTCGCATTAATTCAGAGTGACTTATATATTATTAGCTCTATATTTCATGGTCTTCAATGAGGGGGACTTTACGTCATAGGTATATCCTAATAGTAATTACTCTGTACATTGATATCTATAGCTGAACTTTACCTTACTTACATCTATGCCAACAGTTTTTGCTAGGGATAGTATTAATCTAGCCAATGTTGCTCCAGCTAGAGCTATTGCTGCTTCACAATCTAGGTAATTTGTAACTGATTTATCAAATAGGATGTTTGCTGATGGTGGGAGAGATTCTTCTCCAGCCCATATACCTATGACGATAGGTACTTTGGGGAGTGTATAGATCTTTACAGCTGCATCCCCATATTCCATAGTCTCATAGCCGAAAGGTTTAGCAGCTTTATATAAGAGCTCAGGTTGATACCCAAATAAAGCTTCAAATGCTTTGACATTCTCTTTAAACATGGGGCAGTGAATAGCTGGACAGATATGTGAAAGTGTTACATACTCCCCTCGTTCTTTAACTTCCTGTTTAGTTTTAGAATATACATTGAGTATGAAGTAGAGACCATATCTTTCTCTCTCTGTTAAATAACGTTCTAAGATCTCATCATAGACTTCACCATTTTCAAGATTAAGCCTTAATCTAAAGAATCTTAATTCTGATCCTTTTTCAAATCCTAATCTACCAGGAAGGGATCTTATAGCATTCTTAACTTTATCCCAACCCCACCACTCTCTCCACCATTCGCTAATGTAAAAACCCATATTATTACCCAGAAGATATAATACAAAAAACCTAATATACTTAATGATGAAGATCACTAATCTCCAAAATATTGCCCATAGATAATCGAATACAACTATTAGTAAAGTAAATCTTCGGTAATATGTGCTATGTGCCAATAAATAACTTTATAACTTCTCCATATTATAGCAATATCAATTACAATGTTGGTCAAAACCTATTAGCAACAAATGATTTCATCATAACTACATAGGGTAGGAAGAGATAATGTGTGATTTAATGTATGGAAATTATGGAGATTGTTATAAGAGGCTTAAGAGGCATTGAAACAGATTGCCACTATGTACCGGAATACTATCTTCACAAAGGCTATGTTATGATTATATCCGTAGCCTCATACCCATATAAGGTAAGTAGTACTTTCTAATTTCTGAGAAAGCTATTTGTAGGAAATGTGAATGTAATCTATATTGTGTAAACCCTGAAGTAGCACAGGATTTATGAGTTCTATTACCTAGTTTAAAAAGCATGGTAAATCACGAACACCAAGGCTTTCAGGTCTTATCACATGGAGTAACATCTTGGCCTGATATATAAAACAATTCCTAGCGCTTATTACATAAGTATTACTCTCTATATTTCCAAATTCATTGTAAATATCTTCACTACATAGATACAAGACATTAAAGTTTCAAGCTTAATTCGCTACATTCATGGGAAATGAAATAATATATGTGATCAAATCTCTCTTATGGGAATTTAAATAGTGGAACCAAGAGCCATGAGGTAATCACTAAAGTTTATTCAATGATGGTAGATATTTATCTCTTCAAGTGCTTTTACCATTTGTCATATAACTTTTTATATTTTTCTTAACTACCAGCTTTGATCATTAATAACCCTGCTTCTTTCTCATACTCTGATGCTTTGCTAAGAAATTCAGCTATTTTAATCCTTTCTTTAGATGTGATACCATTTTGGGATAGATTAATTATCTCCCTATATAGTTTCGCTGCTTCTTCTAGATAGTTTGCAGCTTTCATTGCTAGATCATTTCCTGAAAATTGCTCCTTAAGGAATTTAGCATTATCTATTCTTGACACTAGTGCTAAATTTATAGACCAAATAATACTTTCAATATCTACTTTGCCTTTCTTAATGTATTCTCCAAGCACTTTGAAGGCATTAGAGCCTAGGTACATTGCATACTCACCCATTGTAATATTTAATCCTACCTGCAACTTACCATTCATAATCAAAATATCACTTAAATCTTCAATAGGTTCACCTATTTTGGTGAAGTATATGAGGGAGTATTTCCATGGTAAATTAAAGCCTACTGACATGTCCTTAACAGCCTTTACCACTAAATCAGCAGGGAATTCGTAACCACGTTTACCAAGCTCAAAAACATGTTTTGATTGAACGGGTTCATAGAGATAGAATATATCTCCTTCATAACCCATTAATAACTCGAAGTGAGGTGCGAAATACTTCATATTGTATAATCTAGACATATTAACAGGTAGTATTATGGGGATATCTCTAGATATGAAATATTTACAAGCATCAATAAATAACTCCTTATCATCTGTGACTAGTAGATGGTATTCAAAGCCTAGAATTCTAGATGCATTAACAAAGCCTGTAAATGGATCACCACCTGGAATAAAGAATATCTCATCATCAAATACTCCAAGATACGCCCCATAGGTAAATCCCATTATAAAGTTGAAGTACTCTATAGACTTCTTCACACCATAATTATATGCAACCATTTGTAAGCATATAGCTGCACAGTAGGATTTATTATAACTTATCCATGGAATACTTGTTATGAAGTGGCTTGAAGGATATCCCCCAATATCAGATCTACTAAGCCAATGAGGCTTGTAAGACTTAACTATATAGTCATATTGGTACTTAAGCCTGAGATTAACTTTCTCAAACCTAACCTCAGGTAAGTGTAGTATGTAACCTACCATAGCTAATACTATGATTAGAACTACTACTACATTAGTAAATGTCTCTTTAACTCTCAAAATCTCACCAAACGTCAATTACAGTACACTATACCAGTAGTAGTAAAATTTTTCTTATAACAATCTCCTACACTAGTAGGATTCGATAGTACTACAAGTCTAGGGTGTGAAGAGTTAATGATAGAGATTAAAAATCTCTATGTGAGGTATAGGCGGCGTCAAGAACCAGTAATTAAAGATATATCTGTGAAGTTCACGAACAGACATTTAATTCTAGGACCTAATGGTTCGGGTAAAACAACACTCTTCAGAGCTATCGCAGGTCTAACTCCTATAACTTCGGGCAAAATATTGATCGATGGATTGAACTTAGAGGAAATATATAACCAACCAGGAATATTAGCCATAAATTTAAGTGAGGTCTATAGCGTATTTCATTTGAGTGCTTATGACCATTTACGCCTATTCATGGATTTAACGAGTGGGGATTTAGATCTAGCGTTAAGAATGCTTGAGGATCTAGGATTAACTATGGACTCGTTAAAGAAGAGAAAGCCATGGGAACTCTCTGCAGGACAGCAAAAGGCATTCTCAACAGCAATAGCACTATCATCGAGAGCAAGGCATGTACTCCTAGATGAACCCTTCGAACAGCTCGATCCAGCGAGGAAGGGTAAGCTCATA
>QMXA01000055.1 GCA_003661905.1 Thermoprotei archaeon
AAGTTTATGAAAACTTATGAGATTTAAGCAATTCTTATAAAGTCCTAATAAAATCATCTACATACAAGGAGCTTAAGCTTGTATATTCACTAATGTGTGTGGTGTACTCACCACCAGTGCTATAGCTCCTAGTAACACTACATCATGTCCTAATGGTGTTAATTTAATTAATGGTTTACGATTAATAACATACATATCTATGTACTTAAGTATTGGATTTAGAACTAGGTTAGGATTGTTAAGTGATATACTCCCTCCTAATGTTAGGAGTTCTGGGTCGTAAACATTAATTACTGAGGCTATTCCACACGCATTAATTCTTCCAAGCTCATCTATGATTCTAAGAGCTAATGGATCTTTTCTCTTACCTAGTGAGAATAGTAACTCCGTTGTTACTTTTCTCTCCTCATAGGCTTTGTAGAGTTCTGAATTCCTCTCTTGAGTTGTTAAGCTCCATTTACTGAGTAGATAATTAATGAATTTTTGTATATTAGCACCTGATGCATATGCTTCCCAATGACCATAACCACCACATCTACATCTTAATTTAGATTCATAATCTATTACTATATGTCCTACTTCATGTGCATTTCCATCTTTCCCTAGTAAGAGATTTCCATTAACTATAGCTCCTGCTCCAATACCTGTACTGAGAGTTACATAGACTATGTTTTGATAACTACGACCTGCTCCAAAGATCAATTCACCCCATACAGCAGCTACACAATCATTAACTACATATATAGGTATCTTAAACCAATCCTTAAGCGGTCTTAATAGTTCAAAACTATGAATTGGTATATTAGGTGCATTAATAACCTTACCTTTTCTAATATCTAAAGGACCTATAGATCCTATACCTATACCCTTTAACTCCTCAATCTCTATACCTTTATCATGTATCATCTTATTTATCAAGTCTCTTATTGTCTCGGCTATTGTTAGTTCATCACCTTTCCTCGGTGTTGGTATTGTAGTTTTATGTATTAACTCGCCTTTATTTGTTGCTAATGCTATTCTTAAATTCGTAGCTCCTATATCAACACCTACTATGTATTTCAAGACTAATCCCTTCACCTGCATATTAAACTAAAATAGCTTTTCAATATAACTTCTCAGAGGTGCATTTAATGAAATTCGGCATAGCCACATCAGTAATTAGAAGAGTAGAACCTGCAAAATCACTTGAGATATTAAGTGATCTTGGATTTAAGTATCTAGAGCTTAGTTATGAAAATTTCATAGCTACTAAAGCATCTCTTTCTGACTCATGGAGAGGGATTAGAGATGCTATTTCAAAGCTCAATATATCAATAAATCAAATCCATGCACCATATGAAGCTTCGAAATTCGAGTCATGTAGTAGAGAAGAGGTTATGAAATCTGTAAAGAGTCTTGAGCCATGGTTTAAAGTAGCTGCTGAACTCAACTCTATAGTTGTTATTCATCCAGCTCTTACAACTCATAGAACTATTGAGAAAACATATATGTATGCTAAGAAGCTTGAAGCTCTAAATATAGAGTTCTTCAGTGAAGTATCTAAATTAGCTGAGGATCTAGGAATACTCGTAGCTATAGAGAATAGAGTAGAGAGAGTCTTTGGGAATACCATAGAGGATTTAATATCTATAATAGAGTCCATAGGCAGTAAATCACTCGGAATATGTATAGATACAGGTCATTTAGTAGCTAGTGATTTAGACGTAGTAGAATCCATAAAAAGATCTAAGAAGTACCTCATAGCACTACACCTACATGATAATAATGGTTATATGGATCAACACCTACCACCAATGATAGGTGTTGTGAATTGGGAATCATTAGTTAAAACTCTTAAAGAAATAGAGTTTGGAAAACCAATAATATTTGAGGCTATATGTAATGAACCTAGAGTTGAAATATGTATTAATTGGGCTAAGCTTACAAAAATTATTAGTGATTATTTATTATCCCTAGTTAGTCCCTAGCTTAATAAATTACTGTGGAGTTAATTACTCAAGCTTCTTCAAATATTTACTATACACAGTCTTAACTAAGGATCCTGGACTTATTTCTCTTTGATACTCAGTTTTACCTATCTTAATATGTTTCTTTACCTTTAATCCTTTCATTAATTGATAAGCACTTACAACTCCCTTCTTCATTAACAAAGCTACAATGAGTTTAGTTATAGCTATTGTCTTATGTCCCTTAGGAAGTACTTTAGGATATTTCTCAATTGTTCTCTTAACCTCATCTGGATCTACAAAGGGCTCTATTTCTACTGGGAATTCAGCTATTACCCTAGTGCTTACAGCTCCTGGCGAGTAACAACTTACATCTAGCTTAGATTTATCAACTATTACGGAACATCTTCCAATATCAAATGATATCAATTCTTCCACCTCCAGTTTCATTATAGAATACGCTACGAAAGTATATAAGGTTTTTCAATTCTTCATTACCTGGTGAAAAGTGTGAGGAGAATGCATAGAAATGAAAGCCCCTACCCACCCTCACCCCAGGTAATTAAAGCCATTAGAGAATGGATTGATAAAGTCAATAATTATAGTGATCCTGATTTGTGGAGAGAATTAGCAAGTGCTTTAGAAAAATATACAGGCTTCCCAAAATCAATGCTTGTATTTGCTCCTGGTAGTTTATCACTAATTAGAATAGCTATTACTATTGCCCTTAAAAATCATGGAAGATTAATAACTTATAGACCTACATTCGAAGCCATACCAGCATTCTCAAAAAGCTATGGAGTTAATTTATATATGGTGACTCTTAGACCTAGGGATTTTGAACTAGATATATCTCAGATTCTAAATCTTAAACCTAAGAGAAACGATATTATCTACATATCTAATCCAAATAATCCAACAGGTAATATAGTTATAAAATCAAAATCACATCTTGAGGAGTTATTAAGTACAGAAGCTCTAGTAGTACTTGATGAAGCTTATTATGAATTTTCAGGAGTTAGCTATGCAGATTTAGTAAAGCATTGGAGCAATTTAGTTATTTTAAGAACTTTGAGTAAAGCTTTCTGCATAGCAGGACTTAGATTAGGTTACGCAATAGCATCTGAAGAATTAATAAGAGAATTTAGAAGTCTTGCATCACCCTTTGATATTTCTCTCTTAACTTATGTAGCTGCTATAGAAGCACTCAACAATCTAGAGTACATGAGAGATATTGTTAGGAAAATAATTAATGAACGTGAGAGAGTATATAGAGAATTACTAAGGCTAAAAGGAGTTAAGCCCTATAAATCACATGCAAATTTCATCTTGATATCTCTAGAGGATTTAGGAATTGAGTCACATGTAGCTCATGAATACTTCAAGAATAAGGGCATATTGATCAATGTATATCCATATGAGGAATTACTTCGATACTGCATTAGAGTTACTATTAGCAAAGCTGAAGATAATGAATATTTCTTAGAAAGTCTCAAGAAACTTATAGAGGAGAAAACTTAATTCAAATTACATAATTACACTTAATGGTTTGGGGTTTATATGAATACTATGTGGCTATTGATACTGCCAGTCATAGCATTCATAGTAACAAGAGCTCTAATGCCAGTAGTAATGAATTTAGGGAGAAGACTGGGTATTGTAGGAGTAGATATTCATAAACCTTGGAAGCCTCAAATACCGGGTACTGGAGGATTAGGACTTGCTATAGGAATTCTAGTACCTCTCATTATATACACAGCTTTCTACTTCTCCATAGCCTCACTTGCAGCATTGCTATCTTTGCTAATAGCCTTGGTATTGGGGTTAATTGACGATCTACATGACATATCCCCTAGGTTAAAGGTTTTTATAGGTGTTTTGGCTGGATTACCTATAGTAATTTTTGGTGTTTATAATCCACGGCCTTACGTACCATTCCTAGGCCAATTAAGAATAACAATACTTTATCCAATTCTTGTACCAATAGCATATGCAGTTTTAATAAATGCAGCTAATATGATTGATACACATAATGGAGTACTACCATCTGCAATTACATTGATTATCTGTTGTGTGATTCCTCTTCAAATGTATCTAATATCTAGAGGCATTATAGATCCTTTAGCTATAGTGCTTTCACTAATAGCCATAGGTTCTCTACTTAGTTACCTACCATATAATCTCTTCCCTGCTAAGGTATTTAATGGAAACACAGGATCTCATTTCCTAGGAGCTTTACTAGCATTAATAACTGTGTACTCCAGATTAGAGATAGTAATGATAATATCAATAATGCCCATAGTAGTTAATGGATTTAGTCTCATAATATCTGTAGGAGGCTTAAGAAAGAAGGAGCAAATTGAAAGACCAGTAGTAGTACGAAATGATGGCTCTATTGAATTTAGTAAGAAGTCTGAATCGCCAATAACTTTAGTTCAATTACTTACACTCAAAGGTAAGATCTATGAACCAGAAATAGTGCTTAGTATCGTACTTTTAATGTATATATTCTGTTCACTAGGCATTGTAACATTTCTATTCACATATCCGTAGAGCAAGATATACGTATATTATCCTTCTCATAATAAGTATATTCTAACCACTACTCTCCTTACTATCTCTCAAATAAGGGTTGAGGAGAGAGTAAAGATTTAGTAATATTCACTTATGTATAATGAGCTTATTACGGTTTGGAATTCTGGGTCTCGGGGTCTAGGGAGAATGTATTTCAGTATTCTTGATTTCTAAGTTCAGTAATCAATGTACTACATCATTATCTCTTAGCCCGTTTCGAATTTCACCCATAATTTTGTTAATGAATTTAAGTGTTGAAGCTCATGACATGTAAGGCTCTAGTTACTTCACCCAATACCGAATATTAATGCTTCAATATGCCTCTCTTTACAATGTATAGACTCTTTTTACAACTTTGAGAAATATCTACCAACATTAACATAGAGATCTATGCCAAGAACTCTAACTATTTAATAATTTTAGAATTCATAAATTAGTACTCAGATAGTTTTATTATACTTAGTCTAGGAGAATTTCATTACCTATAAATACTCTAGATATAGGGAATTGTAAGTATCGATTAGGAATAGAAGTTAGGTACAGCATGCAGATTCGAAGATTATTATCTAGATGTCTGCTCCTTCAAATTTATTATCTTATGCTTTGTTGTAAGCAGCTTTCCTCTGTAAAGTTCATAAACTTTAATTCCTAGTTTTTCAATGCTTTCAATCTCCACTAATGCTAGTGAAGGTATTCCAGTACCACCTCCACCTCCCCATGCACCAGTTAAGGACCCTGGATTTATGTGGAGTACTCCACCATATACATCAACAAATGGTGCATGAGTATGTCCTGAAAATAGCACTTGGACATTTAGTCTATGAGCTATTTTAGTCAATTTCTTCAAATTACCTCTAGGATATACTTGGTCTCCATGTACAACTCCGAAATTAATTCCTAAAATATTAAATACTTCATATGGAGGTAATGGTAGGTAATCCATATTGCCCTCTACGGCATATGTCCTTCTACATAAATTCTTAAACCATTCATAAACATCTTCACCTGTGAAATCGCCAGTATAGATAGCTATATCTATGTTACTAAGACTATCTATAAATCTCAAGATCTCTCTAGGAATTTCATACGCTCTATCAGGTATGTGAGCATCACCAAGTACAAGTATTAACGTGCTCAAAATCCGCACCCATTACCTTATCTGTGATTTCTACTCTGATAAGTAGCTCTCCAGTAAATTAGCAGTATCTCACATAGATTAATATCTCTCAGTATCCCATTTCACTTAATAATGCAGTACTCTCTAATTCACCTCAACTCTTAGCTATATTGAATTTAGGAGAGCTACATTTTTTACAATGTGTGTATAGCATAGCCTTAGGGTAAGCTATGGGAGTACTCACTATGAATTTTAAAAGTTTTGAAGAACTTGCCTTATACTTAATATCAAGACTTTCAACAGTTACTCCTACTACATCCATTGCTTGTAGTTCTGAGAAATGTTATACATTTACTGCATTAACGGATGAGCACTTCATAATTCTTAGATCTCCTCCACCAAGTAGTAAGGAATGTAGATATTATTATATAAATGAGAGAGGAAAGCTCATATGTTCCGAAAAACCTGTTCTAGGCAGACCATGCCTAACTGTTACATGGGTTTCTAAAATAGATGTAAGTAAGGAACTTAGTGAAGGTTTGTAGGTGTTACTTCATGTTTAAATATAAGAAGTTAGGTATACCCATAGTTGATGATTTATTACCGCAAGGAATCCCAGTAGGTAGTGTAATAGGAATTACAGGTCCACCAGGTATGGGAAAAACTATACTCATCTCTATATGTGTTAAAGAATCTCTTAAACGTAATGAAACTGTAATATACATTGCCTTAGATGATGATCCACTCACAGTAGTATCGGAATTAGAATCTATCGGAATAGATACTGGTAAGGCAATAGATAAGGGAAGATTCTTCATCGTGGATTGCTACTCTAGTCTTGGAGTATCTTCAAGACTCCAGTACCCCGATTTCGTTAAGAAAGCTATTATTATTTCAGCTGATTCCTCAAAACCACCAGATATACTCGATCGACTACTAACAATGATTAGAGAATACAACATAAGTAGGGGATTGTTAGTAATAGATAGCCTGAATGAGATAATGACTAAGAGTGATCCATCTAGAGTTTTAGATTTTGTAAAGGGTCTAAGGCTCATAACGAGGCAACACGAAATGATAGGGATAGTAGCTATTC
>QMXA01000056.1 GCA_003661905.1 Thermoprotei archaeon
CCCGGTCTAAAGCCTTTTTCGGTTATGAGGGCTTTTGCTTTTGTTCCTATGTATTCTTTGTTTATGTCAAGACCTATTTTCTCGATTACCTCTTCAAGTACTTTACATCTTTGTTTCTTAATTATTTCAGGTATTTGAGGCATTGCTGCTGCTTCTGTCCTAGGTCTTATACTATATTGAGCTAAGTGAACTTTATCAGGCTCTATCCTCATAATGAGGTCTAGAGTATTTCTAAATGCATCCTCATCTTCTCCAGGATGTCCTACAATAATATCTGTTGCTATTTGTATATTGGGTATTTTTGATCTTGAGTAATGAATTATGTACTCAAAATCTTCAACTCTATAACCTCTCTTCATTATTTCTAGAACTCCATTATCACCACTTTGAACAGGTATGTGAAGATATTTATACACCTTAGGATTCTTCAAAGATTCTACAAGATCATCAATTATATCGAGCATCCACTGAGGATTCATCTGACCTATTCTAATCATGAAATCTCCATCAATTTCACAAATCATATTTACTAAATCAGGAAGTCTTATTTTCTCAGATAGATCTCTACCATAAGTTGCTGTATCTTGAGCTGTGATCTCTATCTCCTTAGCCCCCTTCTTCACTAATTCCTCAACAGTCTTAACGATTAGCTTTGGAGGATAACTTCTTAATTTACCTCTAGCTAATTTAACTATGCAAAAACTACAATCATTTAGACATCCATCAGCTATTGGAACCATTCCTATAACACCAATAGTTGTTGAAGGAACTATAGAAGTACTACGTTCACCATCTAATAATACTACTCTCTCCCTACTCTCTACTACATGACATATCTTATCTATGTTTTGAGGAGATACTAAACTAGCTTCCGGTACTAATCTACTTACTAAATATGGCTGGGCCTTCGCCATACATCCTGCAACAATTATCTTATAACCATTGTTTAAATACTTCCTTAATTTCTTTAATCTCTTAACCATCTTACTTTCAGAATCTTTTCTCACTGTACATGTATTGATAATAATTACATTAGCTTCTTCAATATTATTAGTTATAATGTATCCTTTCTTCACCAATAAACTCTTCATTATTTCTGAATCAGCTTTGTTTAATGTACATCCATAGGTCTCTATGTATATCTTGGACATATCGATGTAATTTATCGCAGTACAGAATATAAGCCTCAAAGTAGTGAACTTAGTGATAAGGTGATAACAGTGAATAAGGACATCTTAAAGGATTATATGTATTTACTCAATAGGCTATATGAGAAGTTACCAAGAAAAGTAAAGCCTACTATAGAATTTGAGCTACCTCAACTGCAAATAACATATATAGGTCTACATACAACAATTAAGAACTTCGCCCAGCTATGTGATAGAATTCGTAGAACTCCAAGAATAGTTATGAGGTACTTACTAAGAGAACTTGCTATGCCTGGCACTATTGATGAGCATGGATCATTAACTATTTATGGTAGAGTCTCGGCACAAACTCTTCAAACACTATTTTCAAGATTTATGAGGAATTATGTTAAATGCCCAACCTGTGGTAGTTACGATACGATATTACAAAGACAGGGAAAGATATGGGTACTTAGATGTTTAGCATGTGGTGCAGAGACTCCCGTGAGGCCCATATAATGAATGGGAAATTCTACATGAAGAAATACGTAGCGAATTCCAAGACTCTTGTAGCTATTTGCGATGAGGAAATAGTAGGTATGGTATTTAGAGAAGGAGATTTAGTACTGGATGTTTCTAGAAGTTTTTACCAAGGAGATCTTGTAGAAGCAGATGAAGCTTTAGAGGAGATAAAATTAGCTGAGCTTGCTATCTTAACTGGTAAGAGAATAGTTACACTAGCTATCAAGGCTGGCTTGGTTCATAAAGAAGCAGTTCTCAACATTCGCGGACAACTACATGCTCAAATAATGAGGTGGTAATTAATGCCTAGATTCTGTGCTAGATGCGGTGCTCACGAAGGTAAGGAAATGAAGTTAATAGGATCACTATGTCCCAAGTGTTTCTTGGAGATATATGGGCTAGTCTCAATACCATCAAGAATAACACTAGTTATTTGCCCTAAGTGTGGCGCTGCATATGTTGATGGGAAATGGATAGATTATGACCTATATGGTGGCGAAATAAGAGTTCTAATAGCTCATGAACTGAGTAAGTCTAAGCCTATACCCCCAATAGATAGGGTTGAAGTTGAAGAAATAGAATATATCAGTGCTGAAGAACCTCTAAAGGTAGTTGCTAAATTAAAGGGGATATATAAAGAATTGATTCTTAGAAAAGACTATGTGGTTGAAACTCTAATAACTAAAAGACCTTGTCCAACATGTATTCGAAGGGCTTCAAAAAGCTTCAAAGCTCTTGTCCAAATCAGGGGATTACCAACACTATCTAAGTCCATGAGAATCAAGGTGAGAAAGTTTCTTGAGAGTTTAGGAATGAATATAATTAGAGATATAGTTGATATTGAAGAAACAAAAAATGGTATAGATCTTAAATTATCCTCACCAGGAACTGCAAGACATATAGCAAATGCTCTTGCAAGGAAGTTTATAGTAAAGATCGTAGAGTCATATGCATCTATACATAGATCGAGGAATGGTAGAAGAGAAGGTAAATTAACTCTATCGGTTAGGATTCTAAGTACTGAACCTGGAGATTATCTAGTTATAGATAATAAACCCTATGTAGTAATATCAGTGGAGAATAGCTACATAGAGCTAGAAGATAGGAATGGGCATAGAGTTAGAATAACTCCGGAAAAACTAATGCATAGAGTTAGAGCTAAGTAGTAAGTACAAAAAGTACATAAGGATGGTAAAGAGCTTAGATAAGCGGGATTAGTATGGGTAAAAAACGCCGTGCAATGGAAGAAAGGGCAAAGGAGTTAAGACTTCCAATGGAAGGCGAAGTCATATGTATTGTTACAGAAATCATAGGCGCTGATCATTTAAGAGTTAGATGTATGGATGGAGCTGTAAGAGTTTGTAGAATTCCAGGTAAATTTAGGAGAAGAGTTTGGATTTCAGAAGGTGATTTAGTTCTCATCCTGCCATGGGACTTTCAACCAAGTAAAGGAGAAGTCGTGCATAAATATAGCAGAGATGAAGTTAAGAAGCTACTATCTATGGGCTTAGTGACTCAGGAATTACTAGAGCTAGGTCCTGAGTGATGTCGAATTATGCCAAAGTACAAAGATGTTGAAGAACGTGTAGATAGATTAAAATTAAGAAAGAGAGAGCCTCGACTAAAAGATAAGGATCTTTTTGAAACAGTAGAGGAGGTATTTGATAAGAGAACAGTATTAACAATTATAGAGCTTAAGCGAAGAAAATGTCTTAAAACTCTTAAAGGAGTTGTATCAGCAGGTAAGGAAGCAAGGATTTACTGGGGCAAGACCTATTCAGGAGAGGATGTAGCTGTTAAAATATACTTAACAGTCACAGCAGAGTTCAAGAAGAGCATGTGGAAATACATACGTGGAGATCCAAGATTTGAAGGAGTAGGAAAGCTTCCTACTAGAAAGCTTATAGAGTTATGGGCTCGTAAGGAATTTGGGAATCTAAAGAGAATGTACGAAGTTGGAATAAGAGTACCAAGGCCTATTTGTCACTTCAGAAATGTAGTCATTATGGAATTTATAGGAGCTGAAGGGAAGAGAGCTCCATTACTTAAGGAATACCATGAAGCTGGAGCATTAGACGAAATTGAAGCTTACTACATATTTGATAAAATAATCGAGTATGTAAAGGTTATGTATTTAAAAGCTGGATTAGTTCATGGAGATTTAAGTGAATATAATGTTATGATATTCAATGGAGAACCTATAATTATAGATGTTAGTCAAGCTGTAAGACTTGATCATCCAAACGCCCTTAATTTCTTATGGAGAGATATTAAGAATATAGTTCGTTTCTTCTCATATGAAGTGGGTATTGATGTACCGAATGAAGAGGAGCTGTATAAAGCTATTACCTCCCATATAGTAGAAAAAGGAAGTATGGAGGAATAGGATTAGGTGATCTGATTGAGTAATGAAAAGAAAGTAAATACTTCAATTTCATTTAGAACTCTTCCGGGAATATCAAGGCTTTATCTAAAAATACCCCTTGATAGAATTGGAGTCCTTATAGGAGAGCGAGGTGAAGTTCTTAAGAAACTTATGGACTGCACTAGAACCAAGATCACTATAGATAATGTAAATGGCACTGTAATTATTGAACCAGCAACTCCCTCAACAACTCCTTCTGAACTTCTAAAAGCTCAAGATTTTATCAAAGCTATAGCTTATGGCTTTTCACCTGAGAGAGCTGAAAGAGTGTTAGGAGAGGACCAAGTATTAGTAGTGATAGATCTAAAGCAACAAGTGGGACCTAGCCCTAATCATTTAATGAGAATTAAAGGTAGAATCATAGGTGAAAAAGGAAAGGCAAGAAAGAATCTTGAGGAAATGACAGGTACATATATATCTATATACGGTGATTATGTTGCTATAATTGGAGATTATGAATCAGCTAATGCAGCTAGGGAAGCCATAGAACTACTAATACAAGGAAGGCAGCACTCAACTGTATATAGATATTTAGATAGAGTAATGAGAAGAATAAAGAGACGTGCCATGACTGAACTTTGGGAGAAACATTATTGAATTCTCTTACAATATATGCATTGCCTTGAATTGCTGCATTAAGATCTACAATGAGAACCTAACTTACATAGATAAGGTATTGAAACTTGGGAAAACATTAGGAGCCCATTACTTATATGTGGTGGGCCCGGGGGGATTCGAACCCCCGACCTACGGGTCTCTCCCATAAGCTCCAGTCTTATTTCATCCCCCTTAGGGGTCATTAGACCCGTAGAGACTGGAGCCCGCCGCTCTGCCTGGCTGAGCTACGGGCCCACCAGCTATCACAGCTCTACTGCTCATCATAACTATTAGTTGTAATAGGTTATTAGCTGTTATGCTTTTTGGAGGTATATGTTTCTACTTTGCCTTAGAGAGTATATCATAAGCTTATTTCGAGAATCTCATTTATTTAAGAATTGTCTTTTTCTAATATAGCTTTGATCTCTTCATTTAGATGATCAATGTTGATGAGTTTTAAACCATGTTTCTTAACCATGAGTTTAAGTACTAAGGGTGGAAGATCCTTTGTATAAGCATAGATTATTACCTTAGCTTTCTCTTTCATTTCATGGATTTCTCTAAGAAGTCTATTTAATCTAACAATTGGGTGATCTGTGCAACTCTCTGGCGTCTTTCTTAGATCTAACACAACTTCTTTAATGCTCACTATGTATCACCTAGGTTCTGAATTGCATTAATTTTCTATACATAGTTTCTATCAACTTCTCTTCCTCAATTGTTTGTTTCTCCTCTATTGTCATTTCCTTAGGTAGCCATTCTGGTTTTCTCTTGATCCTCTCATAGAACATCCTTATAGCTCTTTTTAAAGCACCAACAGCCAGAATACTACAATGATACTTTATTGGAGGTAATCCCCCCAGTTCATCTGCTATGTCCTTCCAAGATAATTCCCAAGCTTCTTTAACTCTTTTCCCTTTAATCATTTCTGTCAATATACTGGCTGCTGCAATATTTGCAGCACAGCCATAACTTTCAAAAGATGCCTTCTCGATATATTCTTCATTACCTCTTTTCACTATTTTCAAGTAGAGCTTGATTACATCACCACAAGCAGGACTACCCGCAGTTGCTATAACATCTGCATCTGCTAATGGACCCACATTTTTGGGGTTTCTAAATAGCTCTAGAACCTTAGGTGTGTATGGTAGTGGTATTCTACTACTCATAATCATCACCTACTTAATTATAGTGGAGTTATAATGGGAAATAAGGCTTTGCTTAGTAAGACTTAGGTTTCAGAGCACTTATTCTTCTTAACCTTGTTACTGCTTCTTCTAATTGTTTAATAGTGTACTCAATATCTTCTCTTGTGTGATATCTTGAGATTTTGAACAATATGCTTCCATGTGCTTCTTCGTGTTTCCTCCCAATAGCTAAGAGTACATGGCTTGGTTCAAGTATTCTACTAGTACAAGCGCTTCCACTAGATACATAGATACCTCGTAAACTAAGTTCAACAGTAAGAGCTTCACCTTCTATATAGAGAAAACTTACATTAACATTATCTGGGGCTCTTTTAACACCTAGAGGACCGTTAATTAAGACATGAGGTATAACTGATGTTATTCCACCAAGTAATTGATCGCGAAGCTGTTGCATTTTGGCAATGTTTTCATCAAGAGATGTAAATGCTAGTTCAACAGCTTTTCTAAACCCAGCTATTGCAGGTATATTCTCTACGCCAGGCCACTTTTTCTCGGTACTTAATTGGCCGTAAATAATGTTTTCAATTTCTATATCTGATTTCACATAGAGAACACCTACGCCTCTAGGTCCATGAATTTTGTGGCTACTAATAGTCATCATATCTATGCCTAACTTCTCTATGTCAATGGCTAATTTGCCATAGGCATCAGCGGCATCAGTATGAAATATTACATTTGGGTTTATACTTTTAGCAACATCTACGAGATCTTTTATAGGTTGTATAGTTCCTATTTCATGATTAACCATTTGTATACTTACAAGTATTGTATCTTTATCTATGTATGCTGCTAATATGTCTGGATCTACAAAACCTTCTTCATCTACGGG
>QMXA01000057.1 GCA_003661905.1 Thermoprotei archaeon
AAGATAGAGCATCCATTCATACATGCTGATGAAGTTGAAACAAGTGTTACATGGTATGTAGCTCCAGATCTTGTAGATATTGAAACACTCAAAAAGGAAGGATCTTGGGGTGTTGTAAGACTCATCCCCGGTAAATGGGTTAATGCTGCTGGAAATGTATTTCCCGACAAACCATTCAACTGGTATGATGTAAGTCACTTACCAGAACTTTACTACTATCCCAAGGGATTTGTAGGCTGGGCATTTAAGGCTGATCCAGAGAAAGGAAAAGTAATAGTAGAAATCGTGATTAAGAGAGCTATAGAATTCATAGAATGGCTTAAGAAGACTTATCCACCTGGAAAAGTTCCAAGAACATGGATAAGTATTAAGGACTTCCAATTCAATAAACCTGAAGAGGGATTAGGACCAATAGAGGAAGTACGCTAATAACTATATTGAGCTAATGCATCTAATACCTCAATTGCATGGTGCTCAGAATTGAGAATAGCTGCAGTATATGCTTTAACCGAAGAGACAAAATTTGAAGCAGTTGTAAAAGGACCATTAGATAAAGTGCTTAATCTTATGAAGAACTTAGGATATGATGGTATTGAAATTAATATCCCTAACCCCTTCAATATCAATATTAATCAACTCTCCTCTAAACTAAATGAGTATGGGCTCGAACTCTCAGCAATATCAACGGGACTTTCATATCTAAGCTATGGTATTAGCCTTACACACAGCTCTAAAGATATGAGGGAGAAGGCTATAGAATTCTTCATTAAATACTCTGAAATTTCATCAATATTGAGTAGATATAATTATGTAGTTATAGGACTTGCAAGAGGTAAATGTGAGGGAAGACCTAGATCTGAAGTACTTAAGAATCTTAAGGATAGTTTAGAAGAGATATTAGAAAAAACCGAGAATTACGGAACTATATTCCTAATAGAACCAATAAATAGATACGAAACAGATATCATTAATACTATTGAGGACTCAATCCAACTAGCTAAGGAATATCGTAGAGTAAGGATTTTACTAGATACTTATCACATGACAATAGAAGATGTAAGTCCATATGATGCAATATTAAAGGCTGAGCAATACATAGGCTATGTACATGCAGCTGAGAATAATAGACTCGCACCTGGTATGGGAATGCTCAATTGGGAGCTCATAATATGTCGATTACTAAGAATAGGTTATCAAGGCTATATAAGCATAGAAGCTATACCTAAACCCTCATATGAAGAGATGTTAAGGATAGGAATCAAAACACTTAATCAGTATTTAAAACTGAGGAAGGGGTCTTGATTAAAAGAAAGTAAACTTTTTACTATGTTCTACAAGGTAGTTGAGAGGGGTTAATGGTGTTCTATACAAGTTCATGCATTAAAGGTATCGAGGTATTAGCTAAGTTCCCATGGAAGATAGGTATAGTTACTTTCATGTTATTTCCTGAATTAATAAAGAGTGATGAAGAGGCTTCAAAAAAGCTAAAAGTATTAATTGAGGACCCATTCTTTGACCTACTTGAAGTCGGATATATTAGTGATGAAGAGTGGGAGGAGATAAAGGCTTTAAGACCATTGAAGGAATTTGCCAGAGCACTACAACCTGAAGTACTTGTAGAAGGTTATAATCCTAATGCCATAGATGAGGAGAGAAGGAAAGAGGCAGAGGCTTTGTTAGTATCAGAGACCAAAGTAGCGGGTAAGAGAGGAATGAGAGCTGTAGCTCTATGTTCTGGACCTATAGTATCTAAAGAGTTAAAGGATAAAGCTATTGAGGCACTCGTAAAAACCCTAAAAGCAATAGCTGATGAAGCATCTAAGTACAACATGGTAGTTCTTCTAGAAACATTTGATTACAAGTGGGATAAGAAACGTCTCATAGGACCTTTACCTGAAGCTGTTAAGGTAATAAATGCAGTAAGAGAATCATATAAGAATGTCTACATAATGTGGGATTTAAGCCACGGTCCCCTACTAGACGAAGATCCAGAAGTCTTACTATCATACCCAGATTATATAGGGCATATACATATAGGATGTGCTAAGAAAGTAGGCAATAAACTATACGATTCACATCCAGGATTCTACAGACCTGGAGCTCTTAACACAGAAAAAGAAGTTGCGAAACTACTCTCAGTATTACATGAAATAAAGTACAAAGGTGCTGTAAGCTTCGAAGTTAAACCTGAAGAAAATCAATATCCTCTAGAGATATTAAATACAGCCAAATCAATACTCGTAAGAGCATATCAGTTATTCCTGGAATCTAAACTATAATCATGAGTTAGATTATCCTAGAACTTTTTAAATCATCTCTTTTAGGACTCGATTTATATGATGATAGAGTAGGTTTTATATCTTTAACAATTCAATTCTATATTTAAAGATATTGTTCTCAAATCCGAGCTTTGTTATTAATCTTCTTGTTAGTTCATATGCTTCTCTTATATAGGTACGTTTAAGATCATCACATTCTTCATATACTTCAAGTACTTTATCCCTTAGGTATCTAGCTCCCTTCTCATTTCTTAAACATTGGAATAGAAAGAAGAAGTGCCTGAAGAAATTAGTCCTTGGATTTCTAGAGTAGTTAGGATTCTTAAGCACTATCTTCTCATACTCACTAAGCATATTCTCTAAATGTCTTGAATATAGATCTGTTCTTTTCCTAACAACATTCTTCAAGTATTCATAAACCGTATCGAAGATCTCATCATACGCCATTCTAGGTCTTGACCCTTGGGGAAATTGAGACATTATTTCTAGTAGTAATTGAATATATACACCAGATACCTTATACTTAACCATTCCCTCTGTAGCTTCTCTTACAGTCTCCCATACTCCCAATCCTTTATCACTATATGGATGAGAACCACTACCTGAATGTATAGATAATAATGTACCGAATGATCGAGCTATTATGTATAGAGATTCTATAGTCTTTTCTAAAGTACCTAGAGCATTAGTATAATCCTCACGTTTCTTAAACCCTATATTGGGAGCTATGAAATCTGGGTTAATACCTAAGTATCGAAGCTCATTTAAGTAGAAGAAAAGCTCTTCAGGTCTTGTTACTTGAGGTACTTCATCTAAGGATACTTCAATACCGAATGATCCTGGCTCTAAGTATTTTGAGATAACTTCATAGACTGTCTTAACATAGTTTATGCTTTTAAGGAGTTTCAATGCTAATCTAGCAAGTGTTTCTTTCTTAATATGTAATCTAATTAATCTTCTAGAACCTATGAATGTGAAAGTTCTATTCAAATACGCTTTCTCAAGTCTCTTCCTAGTATCTTCATCTATTACCTCTTCATAATTCTTTAGAACATCATCATTACTGAGTGAATCGACTTTTAGATCTACTAATTCACAAGTGTCTATAGTTACGAAATTTACACCTCCTGCTTCCCTCACTTCCTTAAATTCCTCATCTATGTATCTCAATGATTCGGAGATTTCTTTATCACTTAGGCCATACTCAAACTCCGCTCCTGCTATTCTCTTAATAGCTCTCTCTGGAGAGGCCATTAATGATACATGATCAGCTTCTAACTCTATTGATACTCCATATTTTAAAGAATATTCAGTTGCTTTACTTATGTATTCACTAATTGAGGTCCCTGTATGGCCATAGAATAAGAACTTGGGATCAAGTGAATTTAGGATTTTCTTGGGTGCAGTTTCACGATTATATGAAAGCATGAAGCCTCCAACAACATTATAGTCTTTAAATGCATGTAGTATTGGTGTTAAAACTATATCTGGTAATCTTATTCCTATTGCTGGATGGGGTATTGGACCTACGTATCTTGGGCCTGCTCTTAACAAAGCATTAACCCCGCGAATAATATTTAGTTCAAAAACAATTATTTCAGGCTAGTTTTTGATATTATATGCATAATTCTTTGCTCTATCAACTTGCCCATATCATCGAATCCTTGCGCAAATTGGGTAATTGTTCTTTTATAGGAAGGCCACTCATTTAATTTATCAACATCTTCAAGTCTAATTACATCCTTAGGTTTGAATTCTTCGGAGTCTCCAGGTAAATAGTAACCTTGCTTAAATATCTCACTATCTGTCAATGCTTTTAAAATCTCCTTATCTACTTCCTTCTCAACAGCTTTAAGATCTATTTCTCTCTCCTTACTATCAAAACCTCTTCTAACATGTGGGAATACTGTAATTACTGGTACTCCTATAGATTCAACTATATCTATGTAGTAATCGTCATATATTCTAAGAGATGCAACTAACTCCTTAATTCTTAATGGATAAATTTCCCAACCACCCTCCTCAATTGGCTTATATAATATTTTATAGAGCCTCTTAACTACTGCAACTCCAGACCACCAACCTGGTTTAATATCTAGACCTTTACTCTCAAGCTCCTTAATTACTGGAGCAGCAAATCTTCCATTCATTATTGTTAGGTATGATGCTATAACACCACTCTTATTAATTATTTCCGCAAATCTAACTTCTTGAAATAATCCGAAGTTCACTGTAACATTAACACCTATACCTCTTGCAGTAACTACTTCAGCTGTCTTAAGACCTGCATAACTAGCAGGTACTTTGAATACTATATTTGGTATACCACCAAGCTTCTTACCTAGTTCACTCCATACATAGAGAGCTTCTCTAACCATAGCTTCTGGATCTGTGTGGAGTTTTGGATTTAATTGAAGGCTTATTTGTCCTGCTTCACCTTCGGTTATCAAGAATATATCCCTAAGGAGTTTTGCATTTTCATAGACAATCTCCATAGTCATCATGACTGTTAATCTCTCAATAACTCTCCTTCTCTCTTCCTCATCACCTTCAGTAAATATCTTCTTCAATTCATCAGCACTAAATACACTTAGAATAAGGTCATCAGCTCTCTTATTCCAAAATTCAGGACTAACATCCCAAGCTATCTTAATTAGGACAGGATTTGACGTTACGAAACATGCCCCAATAAGCACTGCAAAATCTAAGAATGCTGCATAATCATTACCCAGCTCAGTTATTACATCTCCTCTAGACCTCATTAATGAGAGCCTCATTAAGTTACTATTCTCAATATAATTAACAACAGACTTTACATAGTCTATAGGAGTTCTACCTACGAATTTCTCAGCTTCTTTCTCAGTTTCAGCTACTCTTTCAGCTCTGAATCTCCTGATAGTATAATCTAGGAGATCTCTCATTACATATTCAACAGCTTTAGAATCTACATTGAGAAGTTCTTGAATTAATTGCAGAGTTTCTTTATGAACCTTACTAAGTGTTTCATCACTAACTATTTTATCTTCATGTATTTCTCTATTCTTTAGATTCCAATAAGGTAAATATGACTTAACAGCAATTGCTAACTCAACTAAAAATCTTAGGTAATGAGCTCGTTTAGAACTATTTACTTCAGCATATCTATTTCTAATTAGTTTAAGTAGCTCCTCAACCTTGTTTTCAAATTCACTAGGCTTATGCCAAAATATTAGGTTAAATACTGCATCTCTAAAGTTTCCTCCCTCAACTAGCCTTAATACTTCATTAGATGATAATGCTTTTTTCCTCATTCTCTCATTAGCTATAGATCTCTTTAAGCTAAATTCAACAGCTATTCCTCTAAGTATTTTGTATGAGAGCTCTAGTTCTGAAGTATCTATATCAATACCTTTGAGATATTTAATCATAGTATTGAGTGTCTTATAACCATTAACTCCTCTCTCAGCTAGACCTAGTAGTAATGATGCATTCATAACTATTCTATTATCGAACATTGAGCAAGCCACATATGCATAGTCCATTTCTATAGGGTTACTACGAGAATAGAGCATTGGAGAATACATATCATCAATGACCATATCAATATCTAAATCTCTAACCAAATCTTCATGAATCTTTACGAATTTATCTATGAACTTCTGTATTAAATCAATGTATTTTACAAACTTAGGTCTAGGTATGGGTAATTTGAAATGTGGAGCTGCTTTGGAGTATAGTGAGTATGCATCTATAGGTTTAAATACACCATTAGTAACTAGCTTAACAATTCTATCCTCAGCTTTAGCACTCTTTATTAATTCAAGAATTTCTTTTGAAGGATAGCCAAGCACATTAAAGCTAAAGTACTTCTCCAAGATCTCACCTTGTATTATATCCATCACATTAACGAATGCGCATACACATTTTAAACTTGCTAGTTTTAACGCTCAGAAACGGAGTAAAACTACAGACATTGTATTTATATCTTTGCAATATCTTTAAGCACTAATGATGTATAAATTTAAATTTCATATGGAATATTATTAAGAAGTGGTGTTGTACTTGAAGCCGAAGCTCTTTGTAACTCGTGAATTATTTAAAGATGTTATAGAGAATCTCGAGCAATATTATGAAGTTGAGGTATGGGATAAGTACCAACCACCACCATACGAAGTACTGCTCGAGAAATTCAAAGATATAGATGCAGCAGCAACACTACTAACAGATAAAATTGATTGCAACTTACTACAACGAGCTAAAAAACTAAGAATTATTGCCCAATACGCAGTTGGATATGACAATATAGATGTTGAATGTGCTACAAAATTAGGTATCTACGTAACGAACACACCAGGAGTCCTAACAGAGGCAACA
>QMXA01000058.1 GCA_003661905.1 Thermoprotei archaeon
CAGGGATATAGTCAATAAAGTAGTTGCAAAAGCTCTAGATCCCAAGAATGTAAAGGCTAGAGATATCATGAGCTCTCCAGTAATATTTGCTTCACCAAGTACATTAGTGAAGGATTTAGCAGAGCTCATGTCGAAACACAATATACACCACATACCCATAGTTGAGGGTACTCGAATCGTTGGTATAGTAGCTGAGCATGATATATTGATGTACGCTCCTGAAATGATTGAAGCGTTAGAAATTCTATATACTGGAGAGCGTATGAAGAGAACTCGATTAAGGAATGTTTATGAATAACAATTTACAAAGCTTTGAATTTCTCAGACCAAGACTCATAAAGCTTCAGCATTTCCTTAGTAATACTAGGCTTTCTATGCTTGATTGATTCTAAGAAGTCCTTCATAGATATGGGTCTGGGATCTCCGTATATATTATTACTTTTGAAAAGTTCCCTAACGGTCCTTAGATGTGCCTCAGTGACTATATCTCTTATATCACTTGCTGAATACCCATCAGTCAATTCTGCTAATTTCTTGAAATCTACATCAGGTGATATTTTCAAACTCCTACAATAATGTTTAAAGAGCTCTTCACGAGCTCTTAAATCAGGCGGTGGTATGTATATTCGCTTCTGAAATCTCCTAATAAATGCTGCATCAAGTCTCCAAGGTTTATTTGTGGCCCCTATCACATATACTTGGTATTTAAGAAGCTTGTCTTGAATACCGTCCATTTCCTTAAGGAATTGAGTACGAACTCTAGCTTCTCCGCCAACTTCATTACTATATATTCCTAGTAATGAATCTACTTCATCTATAAATATTATTACAGGCTTAGCGTTTTGTATGTATAGCTGTCTAGCTTTTTTAAATATCTTGGCTACATTCTTCTCGGCATCTCCTAACCACTTTGACATTATTGCAGCAGCATCTACATGGATGAAATATGCATCAAGTTCACCTGCAACAGCTGTAGCTAGCATTGTTTTACCACAACCTGGAGGGCCAAAAAGCAATATACCTCTAGGCCATCCTAGTGGAAAGAGATCTGGTCTTTTTGCTGGATAAATTATTGCTTCTATTATTGCTTGTTTTGCCTCCTCTAGACCTACTATATCCTCAAACTTTGTACTGGGTCTTTCCTTAAGGATGAGTTCCTCTACTTCAAATTCCTCAGCACTCTCACTAGATGTAGGGCCTGTAGCTAGTATCTTACACTGTTCCTCCAACTGCTTTGCTCTCCTTCTATACCCCTTAGCAAGATCTCTATATACATTTGCTAAGCTATGATCGGGATGAATTCTCAGTATTTTCTCAAATATTGAAGCAGCTTTCCTATAATACTCAGCTGCTAATGCTTTATTTCTTAACTTCTCTTGCTTTGCTGCTTCGAGAGCATAACTCCTAGCAAGCGATTCAAGATATTCTAAGCTATAGCTCAAAAAGACACCTCAAACTTTCTATTGTTATTATTGAAAAACTAAGTAATTTTTACTTTACCTTTGCTCTTTAAACTTTCAAGAGCCATTAACACAGCATCTCTACTAACTTCTAACTCAGAAGCGCAATGAGATACATCAATAAAACCTCCATGATCTATTATATATTCAAGTACCTTACTCTCTAACTCCTCTAATGTAAGTATTTTTCTACTTGATCTTTTCTTTATACTTTGTATACTGCTCTTTGGCTTTTCAGCTGGTTTTTGACTTTGCTTAACAAGAACTATTGATAAAGGTTTCTTCTCTTCTGCGAGTTTCATTAAGTTCTCAGGTAGTTTGGGTAACTTCTCTTCAATTTCCTTCTCTGCCTGCTTTTCAACTTCCTTAAGGACTTTTTCAGCTTCTGGTGTCGCAATCATTACTGATTCAACTGTTCTAGGTGCAGGTGCTTGTGTTGTAATCACTATATTGTTAACTTCCATAATTACTTTATCAACACTTGCTGCGAGTTCCGGTGAAATTACTTGAAGTTGAGGTCTAACAGCCTCTAGTAAGGCAATGACACCTGGTAGTTCAACTCCTATATCTTCCATTGTTGTAAGGGTTTCAAGTCTTATCTTTACTTTTTCTAATGCTAGATCTACAGTTCTAACATTTTTCATTAATTTCCTAACTTCAAGAACCTCACCTGCATATATAGATGCTCTATCTCTATCACCATTAACCATAGCTTTAACAGCCATTTCAAAAAGCTCTTTGTCTCGGTGTTCGAGTCTCGTTAAAACTGTTTCCAGCTTCAGTTTTATGGAATCGAGAGTACTTGCCATCTCTAATAAGCTCTTCTTAATTTTCTTCTTACCACTAACAATACTCTCCACTAATTTGCTGATCCACCATGTAAATCCTCTAGATCCTGTTGCTTCAGCCATACTCACAGCAATCACCCGCTAATGTTATTAGTGATGCCGTTAGCTATTGACTACTTTAACCTCAATAGGCCCGGTTGAGGAAGGTATTAGAGATTCTGCTGTTCCTTGAATTCTTTCCATAATACTTCTTACGGGTTCAAGTGGTTCGGTTTCAAGCTTCTCTATGAGTTCTAGGTGTTTCTCTACATCTCTCTTTTCATCAAGTGCTTTGCTCTTAACTAGTCTTAGTACATCAGCTGATTGCTTGAAGTTTGATTCAGGTATCTCACCAGCTGTGTAGCTTATGATGAGGTGTGTCATTGCCTTTTCGATATGTATTACTTGATTCTCTAACTCATTTATCCTAGCCTTTAGTTCATCCTTAATTCTTCTACTTTGCTCTTTAAGAAATTGAAGTTCTTTATCTAGTCTCTTCTTTACATCCTCATAAGCATGACCTGGTATCTGGCCCTTTCTATAGAGTTCTTCAAGTGCTCTAGCTCTCTTCCTAGCTCTATCAAGTTTCTTCTCTAGGATTATCGCATCAGCTTTCCAAGCTGGCATTACAACTAGACCATCATGTGTAATCTCTACTCTAGATACTGGTATAGTCTCAGAATTGACACTGCCGGCTACTTCTATAGCTGTAACTGTTCCATCAACTTCGCTATATACTGATACTACTACACCTATCTCCCTACCGTAAGGATCATGAACCTTTTGACCTAGATACTTAACAACTTGGTCTATGGTTAGATACATAACACACACCTCCTAAACCCGGTAACACGGCTTCAATTATTCATTAATATATAAGCTCTGAGCCATTTGGTTAAGATAGATACGGAGTTATAACAGAGATATTATCGATCTAAATAATTATAAGAATAATTGAAGCTTGGAGATCAGTTATTCACACAGTCTTTTCCTTATGACTATATTATAGTCTTCTATGATTTATAAATTCAGTACTCAATAGTTTCAAGTAGGGTTAAGTCTATGGCGCTAAAAAATTTAAAGAGAATAGCTTTATTAATAATTCCAGTAGTTATAGTAGTATCTGTTGTATTAATATTCTACATACCTAGTATACAGCAATCATCAAAATCTACTATACCAGCTACAACATCTTGTCCAACTAATGTAATAGCACCACTTAAGCATGGTGTGTTTATCTTTAATAAAAATGAATGTGCTTGGGAATCTGTAAAAGTGGAGAAGTATTGGGTGCCAGAAAAGGATGGAATATACTTACTAGTCTTTATGCAGGAATGGTGTGGCGCTTGTCATATGTATGAACCTATTTTTAATAAGTATGTTTTAGACCATGTGAGCAGCGAAATAACTTTCGTAACTATATGTCTTGGTAAGGGATGGAAACCTGGTGATAGTATTGAGAAAACATTTTACAAATGGAATATAAGATATACTCCAACGACCATAATAGTTGAAGTGGAGAATGGAAAGACTAGCAGAATATCTATATTTGAAGGAGTTATGAGTTATGAAAGACTAGATAACTTTATTAAGAAATTCCTTGAAAGTGGTTAATGCCGGGAGCTTTTTGAAGTGCACAAGGTTTAGAGCTGGTGTTTTCATATGCAGAGCTACAGATACGAAGTCGTAATTGTAGGAGCTGGTATTGCAGGTACATCGGCTGCGTGGTTCTTATCAAGAACTGGTTTGAAAGTTTGTATTATTGATTGGAGATCTTGGGAAAATCTAGGAGATAAACCTTGTGCAGATGCTATTAGTAAACACCATATAGAGCATTTAGGTATTCCAGAACCTAAGGGAGATGAGATAGAGGGTATAATAAATGGTGCAACAATATTTAGTCCTAGAGAAGATGCTTACTTAAAAGTTCCTGGAGAGGGTTATGAAATAAACACATCCCTATATGTTAAGAATCTTTTAGCAAATGCACTCGAGAAAGGCCATGTAGAGTTCTTTGGGCGAACGAAAGCTATAGCACCAATTATAAAGGATGGATTCGTAAAAGGAATTATAGCTAAGAGGAATGGGAATAGAATTGAATTGCTTTCAAACGTAGTTATAGATGCAAGTGGAATGGCTAGAGTAGTAGCTAGGAATCTTCCTAAACAATGGCCTGTAGCGGAGCCAATAAATGCCGAGGACCTTAATATAGCATATAGAGAGGAGAGAATTCCAAGTTCTGAAATTACTGATTCTACGTGGATAAGAATATATCTAAACAATACTATAGCACCCGGAGGTTATTGGTGGTTATTTCCAAAGAATAGAATAGGAGTTGTGAACATAGGTCTAGGAGTTCAAGGAGGAAAGAACTACCCCAACCCTAAAGATCTATTCTATAAATATATAGTGAACAGATATGAAATCAGATATAGTAAGGTAATTAAAGCTGGAGGAGCTCCAGTACCAACACGAAGACCTATAGCATCACTTGTATGGAATGGCATCGCAGTTATAGGAGACGCTGCATATACTGCTAATCCTATACATGGAGGAGGTAAGGGTCCCGCAATGAAATCAGCTAAATGCATCGCTGAAGCTATAATAGAAGCTTCAACGAGAGGTCATTACTCAGCTATGGATCTATGGATGGCTAATAAGTGTTACGCCGATATTTATGGAGCAAAGCAAGCAGCATTAGACATATTTAGAATATTCCTTCAAAGTCTCAGCGATGATGATCTAGAATATGTACTTAAGAAAGGCATAGTGAAAAGTTCAGATATACTTGAAGCAAGTTTAACAGGTATACTAAGCTTAAGCTTCGTCGATAAGGTGATTAGATTCGCCTTAGCTCTTGGAAAACCCTCATTACTACTTAAGCTTAAACTAGTTAAAGAATTCATGGATAGAGTAAGAAGACTCTATGCTAAATATCCTAGAGATGTGCAGAGTTTCAGTAGGTGGCTGAACGAGCTTAAGACTACCTACTCAGAATTTAAATCTAAGATCACATAAATTAAGCAAGTTAGGCATCTAAATAATGATTTTTATTATATATAGACCTATGCCTAGCATTACTTGAGATATTATGAGAAATGGAATCCAAGTTCTTAGCACGAAATTACCGACCTTATCTAAGAGGACTAGCATATCCCAAACAGCGGGTCCAACAATTTTAGCTTTAATTTTTATAAGCTTTGTCATTATCTTTGCAGATGCAAGATCATTCTTAGAGATTATAGCAGCTTTTTTAATAGCTTCTATTAAGTGCATTGAGGGTTTCACCGCAACATAGGTACTCTCCACACTAGTTGCAGCACATGTATGGTCATCAGGAGTTACTACTTCACAATCTTCGAATCCTAATTTAAGCATCTCTCTTCGAATTCTTTCTCTACCATTAGGTATGATATTGTTGCCGTAGATATATATTATTACATAGTCTTTACCATTACATCTAATGCAAATAGCTTTTACTACATCATTACATAGTCCTTCAGAGTACATCCATACTCTGGATTCTCCATATCCTACAGCTATGTCATTGCATTCCTCGCTTACTGATAGAGAGGCATGTGTTATCAATTTCTTTATATCATCAATACTTGCAAAATTTCTAGGGCCTTGGAAATTATGAGCGTCTATTATGACTATGTTCTTGTAAAGAGTTTTCTTAGCAATGTCTCTTGTAAATTCCCAAAGTTCTGCAGGCATATCATCACCTCCCTTTTCTGGACTTAGTACTATTGCTAAGCATGATTTATTAGTATAGAGAGTGAAGCTTTCTAAATGTTTATATCTATGTCTCTGTGGCTTGAAGAAGGATTCTGTGGCTATTCCTCTTAATCCCTCTTCGACACATATTCTAGCACATCTTAGAGCTTCGATTTTTGATGATAAATTCATATCATGGGTGCCCGGCGTATGGAATGCAAGAGTTATAACGCCTTTTCTAGCTCCTTCCTTCTCGATTATGTATGGAAAAGCTGAACTGCCAACATCTCTCATAGGGCCAAAATGTATTTGAGGAGCTATTAATAGGATCGATTTCTTATCTTCTCTGTCAATTCTCATAATAAATACATCTACATACCTTTCAATAGACTTGGATTCAAAGATATGATCCATTACACGTGGAGATCCTCCTAGCCATACATTAAGAAATCCTCTAGCTAATTTGAATGGATTAAATCCATGCGTCTTTCCCATATGTGCTGTTAATATTATATATACCATGTATATTAG
>QMXA01000059.1 GCA_003661905.1 Thermoprotei archaeon
ATAACGCCTGAATTGAGAGAAGATATTATGAGAATAGAGATAAATTACATCAATAAACTCCTAGGCACTTCATTAACGTCAGAGAAAGTAGTTAAGCACCTAAAGACAATGAGGTTCGAAGCTAGTGCTGAAGAAAAGAACTCAGTAAGAGTAATTATACCACCTTATAGAGTTGATATACTTCATCCAGCAGACATAGTTGAAGAAATAGCGATGAGCATTGGATATGATAATCTAGGACCCCAACCTATACCTAATTATCTACCTGCTAAAAGGCCTAGGAGAATAATTCTTGTAAATCATTTAAGAGAGCTACTTATAGGCCTTGGTTTCCAAGAGGTTATGACATTAGTTCTAATGAGTAGTGATTTTGTTAAGAAGGTGTTTAAAGGAGAAGTGGATGTTTTAGAAGTACTTAATCCATTATCACTTGAACTCAGTTGTGTACGTACCTCACTCTTACCAGGAATTATGGCCGTCTTTGGGAAAAGTCAATATGCTGAGATGCCTGTAAGGGTGTTTGAAATAGGATATGTAGTTACTAAGGACGTGAATAGCCCTACTGGCTGGAGAAATGAACTTAGACTAGGTATTGGGATTATGAATAGTGAAGTGAGTTTTGAAGATATACAAGCACCAGTATATGCAGTACTAAGAGCTCTAGGCCTACAACCTCAGACAAAGATATATACACATCCAACATTAATCAATGGGAGAACGGCTAAGCTATTAGTAAATGAGAAATTTGTAGGGTATTTGGGAGAAGTACATCCTGAAGTGCTTGAGGTGCTTGGGATAAAATATCCTGTAGCAATAGCTGAACTCAATGTTGAAAGAATAGAGATGGTTTTAAGATAATAGGTTATTAATAAGTCCTAAATCTAGTAAAGTAACGGCCCCGCTGGGTCAGCTCTACCAACACCCCAAAAGGGTGGGGATGAGGTAGAGTGTTACTAGCGGGGTACAGCACTT
Organism: Thermoprotei archaeon; assembly: GCA_003661905.1. Taxonomy (GTDB): domain Archaea; phylum Thermoproteota; class Thermoprotei_A; order Sulfolobales; family Ignisphaeraceae; genus B12-G17. The sequence goes on from QMXA01000059.1 coordinate 973, forward strand.
ATAATTCATTGAATTAGTTAAGCTCTTAATCCCCCTAATGCTCATAATTTTGTAGTGTAGTGAGGGTTAAGAATGTCTATAGATGAGAAGCTTCAACTCATAACACGTAATGCTGCTGAAGTAATAACAATTACTGATTTACAGAGAAGATTAAAGAGCGGTGAAAGACTCAAGGGCTACTTAGGTTTTGAACCTAGCGGTCTTGTTCATGTAGGCTGGATTATTTGGATGAAGAAATTCAAAGACCTTGTTGATGCAGATGTAGATATGTACCTACTTGAAGCTACATGGCATGCATGGATAAATGATAAACTAGGGGGAGACCTTGACCTAATAAGGAGAGCAGCTAAGTTAACTGAAGTAGTCATGGAAGCAATAGGTATTGATATGAACAAAGTGAAGGTTATTACAGCCGAGGAACTAGTGTCTGATCCTGATTACTGGAGACTATTATTGAAAGTAGCTAAAGGAACAACCCTAGCACGAATGAAGAGGGCCTTAACGATTATGGGTAGGAAAGCTGAGGAAGCCGAGCTAGATTTCTCAAAACTCATTTACCCAGCTATGCAAGTTACTGATATTTTCTACTTAGGAGTTGATATAGCACTAGGCGGTATGGATCAAAGGAAAGCTCATATGCTTGCAAGAGATGTGGCTGAGAAGTTAAAGCTTAAAAAACCAATAGCCATCCACACCCCGCTACTTACATCTCTACAAGGAGCTGGCAGAATGGATATGGAAAAAATTGAAGTAGATGAATTTCTAGTTGAAGCGAAAATGAGTAAGTCAAAACCTGAAACAGCATTATTTGTTCATGATTCTGAAAAGGATATAATGAGAAAAATAAGAAGAGCATATTGCCCCCCTAAAACCTCCAAAATGAATCCAATACTCGAAATAGCACGGTATATACTATTTTCGGAACCTAGGTTTAAGTTAGTAGTTGAGAGAGAGCCTAAGTATGGAGGAACCGTGGTTTTTGAGAGCTATAAAGAGCTCGAAAAATCCTATATCGAAGGTACTCTCCACCCATTAGATCTCAAAAACGCAGTTGCAAAGGCACTAGTAGAAATTCTCAAACCAATCAGAGAAAGAATTGCAAGATCATCTGAGTTAGTAGAGCTTATTACAATTATCGAGAAAAGTACTAGTAGGTAGTTAGCTCAAACTCACTTATAGCTCGGCTAAGTAATAAAGTAATGAAGTAATTCATCATATGGTTAAGAGGTGTTAAAATGGCTAAATACGTAGTAAGAGCTCGAATAGAGGTTGAGGGAACTGTAGATAAATCAGATATTATTGGAGCCATATTTGGATATACTGAAGGATTATTTGGTCCAGAATTTGATTTAAGAGAACTACAAGATAAGGGTCGTATTGGAAGAATAATTGTAGAGGCAAAGCAACAAGGAGGAAAGACTGTTGGCGAAGTACTAATTCCTTCAAATCTAGATAAAGCGGAAACAGCTCTTCTAGCAGCTATGATAGAGGCTGTTGAGAAAGTAGGGCCTTACCAAGCTAGAATAACAGTAATTGACTTAGTAGATGTAAGGGCTGAAAAACTTAAAAGAATTGCTGAAAGAGCAAAAGAGCTTCTAGTGAAATGGTCTAAGGAAAAAACACCTGATCTACGTGAAGTATTGAATGAAATTATCTCAGCCGCTAAAGCTGCTGAAATGATATTCTATGGACCTGAAAAACTACCTGCAGGCCCTGAAGTGGGGACTAGTGATACACTAATAATTGTTGAAGGCAGAGCTGATGTTTTAAATCTATTGAAATACGGATATAGGAATGTAATAGCACTTGGAGGCGCAGGTGGAGTACCAGAGACAATAACTAAACTATGTTCAAAAAAGGTGTGCATAGCATTTATGGATGGAGATCATGCTGGCGACTTAATACTAAGAGATTTACTAAAAACAGTTAATATAGATTATGTAGCACGAGCGCCTCCAGGTAAAGAAGTCGAGGAATTAACCGCTAAAGAAATAGCTAAAGCATTAAAGAACACCATACCAGCATCACAATATCTATCAATACTCGAGCGAAAAATTAAGAAAGAAGCTATAGAATTAGCACCACCAAAACCTCCAACTCCTCTAGAAGAAGTCAAGGTCCTAGAAATCCCATTGACAATTACTGAGGATATAAAGAAACTTCTAGGAACCTTAGAGGCAGTGCTTTATGATAGCAAGTGGAAAGCTGTTGAGAAAGTAGCTGTAAGAGACTTAGTTGATAAGCTTAATCAGCTAGAACCCGGTAAGGTGCATGCAATAGTATTTGATGGTATAATAACTCAGAGACTCGTAGATACTGCTAGTAATAAAGGTGTTAAGGTAATTATAGGAGTTAGAATAGGGAACTTAGCACGCAAACCTAGTGGCATACAATTACTTACATTCCAAGACATACTTACCTCTTAACTCTCTTCTTAGCGGCAAAGTCAAAGAGTGTTCTTACACCTCTACTAGCTACTTTTAATTGCTTTTCTGAAACTCCGAAGTATTCAAGAATCCTTAATGCTGCAGGAACTATTTGGTGATCTATGTAGTAACTTGTATCAATATCTTGCGAAGTCACCATGGTATAAGGTCTAGCTCTACTTGATATATTTCCAGAGCCTTTCACTATCACATAACCTATTTTATCACCTACTTCTACCTTATACCCATGTCTCAAGAGAATTTTTGCTGCTGTGACATGTGGTGCATCGACTTCATACTCTTCAATTCTTTTCGAAATAGTTTTCCATATTATGAGTTTTTCGATAGGTATTTTACCTCCAGTTAGCTCTTTTACAACACTCCTTACATACTCGATTGCCTTATTTGTATCCATTTCTCTTAGAATAACTTTGGCCACTTCTTCTTGGACTTCTTTAGCTATTTCTGCCCAATCACCTCTTACAGCTTCGAAGCCAACGATATCTATTCTTCCTTCTTGAGTTAGGCCTACGTATCGCTTCTTAGCTTCTGTGAAGAACACTCTTCTATATATCTTATCTATTTTTATCTCTAAACCTAGTTCGCTCTTTATTTTCTCAATTAGCTTATCTATCTTTTCGGAATCATAGCTGGCAAAGAGTGAATCTGTATCGCCATATATTACCTTAAGTCCAAGCTCTTTGGCTATTGATATTGCTGTCTTTATGGTTTGCCTACCCCAAGCAGTAACAGCTTCTGCACCTTGTCTAAAATACCACCTAGCACCTACCCAACCCATGTATCCATAGGTAGCATTAGCAAGAATTTTAAGAGCTCTTTGTCTTTCATCAAGAATTCTATATTCATAGCTATCTGGTGAATGTCTCTTCATCTCTTCACGTATTTTCTTTCGAGCTGATACAAGAGTCTGAAGAACTATTTTGAAGAATCCTGGTGGTTCTTTTCTGAATCTATAACCTACTTCCGGTGCTACCCAGCAGCCAATAGGTTCACATTCCTCCTCTGACTCTGCATATGTATCAGGGCCTACATTGTACTTCATCATAATGCTTGGATACATAGCTGAGAAGTCTAGAACTGCTATATTTTCGTGGACTCCTCTAATTGGTTCTAAAACTATTGCTCCTCTATATGGTTCATAAGGTCTTTCAACTCTATTAGGAACTAGCTCATTGTATTTATAGGCAGCTCTTATTAAGTACCACTCAAGTCTAAAGCCAACACTAGCAGCACCTACTTGGTCAAGCGGCATTCCTGTCAAAGCTGAGAGCTGTATAGCGAAGGGAAGGATTTTCTCAGCAATTCCCATAGTGGATATAACATCTTCCTTAGAATACTTAATAAATAATGGTCTAAGCGATGGATTATCCCAATACTTAGGCATTTCGTACCAAGGAATAATAGTTCTTTCAGATCTCTTCATAACTCCTAGAAATTCCGCTATATTCTCTAATGTCTTTACCTTAACTTCCTGTATTTCTTCAGCAAAATTGTAGAGATCTACATTGAGTCTTCCAGGTATTGATATATGGCCATATACACTAGTCCTAGGTTCAACACCTCTAACTCTACTTACATCCAGCTTTATTCCTAGAGCTTTGGCTCTTTCAAGTAGGTATGGCCAGTCAAATTTATCAGAGTTATAGCCGACTATGATATCAGGGTCATAGCGCTGTACGAACTCTATGAAGTTCTTTATAACTTCTCGATCATCCTTATTCTTTGCTATAAATTGTTTAATTTCACCTTCACTAGTCATAGCAGCTATTATTATGATAGGATCTTGTCCAGGTCTTGGAGTACCTCTTGGATTATACACTTCTATATCAAAAGCTAGTATCTTCATTTTTGGTGGAAGGGGTTCTTCGATCTTCTCTACTACTTGTTCAATTTCATAAATAGCATCAACTCTGTACATAGGACTTCTTGAAAGTTCTTTCACTTCAAATATATGCCAAGTACATGGAGAGATATCTTTATCAACCAAATACCTCATTGCGAACCTTATATCAGCTTCTAAAACCTCTCTTACACCTAAGAGTTTCTTAGCTACTTCTCTATATTCACGAACATATTCAGGAATTACGGTTGTTACCTTAATTGCTTCTACTGGTCTTCCGTAGTATTTTTTCTTAATAATATCGATTGATATTATTGGTGAGGATGGCTTACTAAATCTTCTTATCTCCTTAGCTATTCTCTCAATTATATCAGGATTTTCTGGTACTACATAGAAATATGGTCTGAATTTTCTATCTCTAAGTAATACTCTTCTTCCACTCTCATCAATACCCCATAGTATTACATGAGGTTCACGACTGATAACTTCGTAGCTAGCATCTAGTATGTATACCTTCAGTCTCAAAGCTTACATCCACTAAATATCTGTGCTTAGCCAATTCATTAATTCTAGCCCTAATAGGAAGTCTCATAGATCTTTTCTCATTATATAAGCATCCTCACCATCTGGGTAATAGTTCTCAATTCTCTTAACAATTCTATAGCCAAGATCTATGTAGAGCTTTTGAGCAACAGTATTACTGACACGAACTTCGAGGACGAAACATCTAGCTCCTAAATCTTTTAATCTATTCTCAAGCTCTATCATCAAGGCCTTTCCTATTCCTCTTCGTCTATATTTAGGTCTAACACATATAGACACTATATGACCACAGCCATTACTTCTCATAACCCCACATGCATATCCAACTATTTCATCACCTTCTGCAGCTATGAGGAAAAGTTCAGGATATAGGAGTTTAAGCATTAGGAGTACTTGAGGGGGGTAAGGATACTTGAAACACTCCTGTTCAGCTTTACACACATGGGGCATATCTTTGAGCTCAGCATACTTGATAATCACCATTGCATAACCTCGTAACTCTAATTATTATAGAGTTAGTAGAGCTAGAGAGATAGTAATTATTATGAGAATAGCTGTGATGCTTTGAAGAGTTATTGATAAAGCTTTACCTGCTAGACCAAGTCTATCAGCTAATTCTGAAATGATTTTACCACCATCTGTTATGAAGAGAGGTGCTGCATTAATAACAGCTAAGCTAGCATTTATTATATACATC
>QMXA01000060.1 GCA_003661905.1 Thermoprotei archaeon
GAACTATACCTATGAATGACCTTAAATTGTTGTCCTCAAATATTTTCTCAGCTTTGGGTAGTGATACTCTTAACTTGTTAAGTAATTCCAATAGGTTTTTAGCATCAATAATTAATTCATCAATACCCATCTCATCTGCTATAATTCCTAGAAGCTTTATTCTAACTCTTGGCATTTTAAATAGCCAAAGAGCTCATCTGCTATATCTCTGTAGTTTCTTGGCAGCTAATTGTATTGCTTCTATTATTTTTATATACCCTGTACATCTACATAGATTTCCTTCTAGAGCTTTCTTAATTTCGTCTATAGTTGGGTTAGGGTTTCTCTTCAATAAGGCATATGCCGTTAATATAAATCCTGGTGTGCAGAATCCACATTGAATAGCACCAGCTTCTATGAAAGCTTCTTGTATTGGATGTATCTCTCCATTCTTTGATAAATACTCCAGAGTTATAATTTCCTTACCTTCTGCTTGTGGAGCTAGTACTAAGCATGAACAGACTGGATCTCCATTAATTAGAACTGTACAGGCTCCACATTCACCTCGTTCACAACCTCTCTTTACACTTAGAATACCTAGCTTTCTTCTTAGAACATCGAGTAAAGTCATGTTTGGCGGTACATCTACTTCTACTAATTCTCCATTTAGCTTAAATGATACTATCAAAACTCCTCACCCCCGATTTTTACATTGAGCATTTTCAATGATTCTAAAATGGCATCACGTGTAAGTACTATGGACATTTCTTTTCTGTATTCAGCGGAAGCTCTTACATCACTTATTGGCTTTATCTCTTCAGCAACTCTCTTTACATTCTCCTCTATTACGTTAAGGTTTATAGGCTTATCCTTAAGACTCTCCTCGGTTTTGTAGGCTCTTAGCGGTGTTGGAGCTACTGAGTTAAGTGCTATTCTAACAATATCGAATTTATCATCTTTAATAGTTATTAAAGTAGCTACAGCAACTATTGAAAGTGTATGTGCTGCTCTTCTACCTAGTTTCAAGAACTTCATACCTGCATTGCTTGGTGGATAAGGTATTATTATTTCTGTAAGAAGTTCATTTCTCTTAAGCTCGGTTATTCTAGGCCCGTGGAAGAACTTAGTTATAGGTACATACCTAGCACCTTCAATGCTTTCCAACTTTAACTGAGCTTCTAGAACCATGAGTGGTGGTGCAGTATCAGCTGCTGGAGATGCATTACATAGATTACCACCTATTGTTGCTACATTTCTTAACTGCCAAGAACCCATAATCTCCAGTGCTTCAGCCAATACAGGAATTTTCTTCCTTACAATATTTGATTCAAGAATTGTTTGTAAGGTAGTTCCAGCACCTATTCTTATGGATTTACCATCATCTTTAATGTACTTAAGCTCGTTTAGATGAGAAATATCAATTACATTCTCAGGTTTGTAACGCCCTATCTTCATATCAAGTACTAAATCAGTACCCCCTGCTAGTACTTTGGAATTCTCCAGATCATTCAATAGCTTTAGTGCCTCATTAAGTGATTTAGGCTTGTAGTAATTGAATCTAGGTAGTAAGTAGAAGATTGCCATGCTTACCCCCCATCAAGAGCAGGCCATACCTGTAGAGTTATATCATTATTGAATTTCATTCCTAAAACTTCTTCTATGGCGTAGCTTCTTCCATTAATTATTAAGAAATGGAAGGGATGCCCTTTTTTCCTCTCTGCACAGAATATTCTCTCTACAACCTTTCCATAAGATTGTACTAATTTATCTATGACTTCTTTGAAGTCACCAGCTTCAATTATTATCTCATCCCTACCTATAAGACTTCTAAGAGGCCCGAAAAGGAGTTGAAGTTTTATCCTAGGCATATTTCATCATCCCTTCATTTTCCTTTTTCTTATAAGGAAGTATACTTTCTCAGGTGTTAATGGTAGTTCAGTAACTCTAATACCTATTGCGTGTGTTACTGCGTTTGCTATAGCAGCAGGTGTTGGGATTAATGCCATTTCTCCAACACCTTTCGCTCCAAATGGACCATATTTAAATAAGTCTTCTACATAAACAGGTTTCTCAACCTTTGGCATATCCATTATTGTAGGCACTACATAGTCTGTGAAGTTAGCATTTATCACAACTCCTCTTTCATCGAACTCTACTTTCTCCATTAATGCTAAGCCCATACCTTGTGCAATAGCACCCTCTATCTGACCTTCAACAGCTAATGGATTAATTATTCTTCCAGATGCTAATGCCGGCCACATTCTAAGTACTCTAACAATACCTGTTTCAATATCTACCTCTACCTCTGCTATATTAACAATGTAGCTATAGGCTGGATATGCAAATCCTTGTCCTTTTTCATGATCGAAGGTACCTTTAGGTAAGAAGAAGAATCCCGTAGCAGACATTTCTATGCCTCTAGCATAAGCTTCCTTAATGAGATCTTTCCACATTATGTATTTCTCTTCTCTACCTTTTACAAATGCCTTACCATTCCTTACAATCACTTCTTCAGGTCTGCATTCAAGAAGCTCAGCAGCTAACTTATTTAATCTCTCTCTAAGTTTTGCTGCTGCAACTAGAACACCTATAGCACCTATACTAGTACCTCTTGATGCATGGGTTGCTCCAGTATCAGGTGCATCTGAAGTTCCAAAATACATGTTTATGTAATTCACAGGCACTCCTAGTACTTCAGATACTATCTGTACATGGGAAGTTGTTGGAGAACCTTGGCCAATCTCAACAATACCTGTAAAAACGTGAATACTGCCATCCTTCTCAATCTTTATGAATGCATTTGACCAATCAGGAACACCTCTACTAGTACTTATACCATGCCAAGCACATGCAACACCAATACCTCTTCTAAACCTCCCCTTCATTTTACTGTAAAGAGCTCTCTTCTCTTTCCAACTGGCTCTTTGTGCAACTATTTCAAGGGCCTCTGCAATTCCAACTGAGTGATCAAGAAGCTGGCTTGTTATAGTTAGTGATCCAGGTCTTAGTATATTTTTGAGTCTAAATTCTACTGGATCCATTCCCAATTTATTAGCTAATTCATCCATTTGTGCTTCAGCCGCGAATTGTACATCGGGATTTCCGAAGCCTCTAAAAGAACCTTGATAAACTTTATTTGTATATACGCAGTAGCCATCTACCTTAGCATTAGGTACTTCATAAGGACCTGAAGCATGCATTGTAGCTCTCCATAAGATGAATGGGCCTCTATTAGCATAAGCACCTGTATCCATTATTATCTCAACTTCTATTGCTGTTAACTTACCTTCTTTAGTAGCTCCTGATTTATATCTAATAATTGATGCTTCTCTCTTACAATGTGATTTCATGGATTCTTCTCTTGAATATATTAGGAGAGCTGGTCGTCCTATTTTATAAGCAGCAAGAGCTGCTTTAGCAGCAACAAGTGGCCCCATATCATCCTTTCCACCGAAACCGCCGCCAATGTATGGCTGGACGATTCTTATCCTACTAGCAGGAATCCCTAAAACTCTGGCAGTTATTGCTTGTGCTAGATGTGGGTATTGAGCACATGAGATAATAGTTATTCTACCACCAATCTCTGGTATTGCAAGTGCTCCTTCAGTCTCTAAATATGCATGTTCTTGATGTTGTGTTCTATACTCATTCTTTACAATAACATCTGCTACCCTAAAGCCTTCAGTAACATCACCTTTACGTACTCGAGTTGTAAACGCTATGTTACTTCCTCTTTCGTCATGAACCAATACATCAGTACGCTTCATTGCTTCTAAGGGATCTAGAAGCGGTGGTAAAGGCTCGTAATCTATTTTAATAGCTAAAGAAGCCTCGAATGCTATTTCTGGCTCTTCAGCAGCTACTAATGCTATTGGTTCACCTGCATATCTAACTTTACCCTCAGCTAATAATGGTTGATCAGGTAGTGCATATCCAACTTGATTCTCTCCAGGAATATCTTTTGCAGTAAGGACTCCTACAACACCCCTGATTTTCAATGCTCTACCTACATCTATGGCTTTTATTCTTGCATGAGGCTCTGAGCTTAGTACCAGTTTTACATAGACCATATTTGGTAGTACATAATCCTCCATGAATTTAGCTTTGCCTGTAACTTTTTCAAATGCGTCAATACGTTGAATACTTTTACCAATTACTAGAAACTCTTTGGCTTTCAACCACTTCTCAATTAAGTAGAAAGGATCTTCAGACAGAGGAATCACCTACCATAAGTCCTATATATTCAAACATAGATTAAGTTTACTTAAAATTCAAGTTGGAAAAAGAGGTGAGAACTGGATTATGTAGGGACATACCTAAACGCCTCAATTTCACGCTCGGTTATCTCTAAGCCAAGTTTTCTTCTGATTTCAGCTGCATACTGTGATACTGCAAATGGTGGACATCCATGAACTATCATAACTCCGTCCTTAAGTTCTCCTTGAGCTAATACCCAGTACAGTTCTTTTCCAGTTGTTGAGACTGCACATTCACCAAATATTACTACCAGTCCCTTATTCATTAATTCTCGAAGTGTATCTAGATCTTGAGGTACTGGAGTATTTAGACCTACAAAGAAATACAATTTCTTTCCCATTTTTTGAAGATCTTCAAAGAACCCTGTATCTTTAAGCATGTAGAGAGTGAACTTTATCCAGGCTTTACATGTTCTACACGTAGCACCATCTATTATGTGGACTCCGGGGAAGTATGGTTCAATGATTTCACAGCTAGCAAATCTAAATCTTCTCCTCACATTCTCTAATTTTTCACCAACAACCTCTATGTTTGCAGGATCACCAATACCTAGACCAGCTATATGAGCTATTGCTATAGGACCTACTTCGTAATGAGGATATTCGTATCCTATTAACTTAGCAGCTATAGCATCTGTAGCTATAGGATCATCTCCTGCAATTATTAGGTTCATATCAACTGGATCTCCATGTATTGGTCCATCTCCTTCCATGCATTTTATAGCATCAAAGACGCATAGAACGTATTTATTTCTAAAAGGTCTTATCTCATCAACTATTTTATACCATAAATCTGATCTATGCCACCTAAGTCTATCGGTAAATGTATTCGTGACTCCATGCATTAATTTTATACAACCTGTTATACCTCCTCCTTCCATACTAGTTTTCAACACTGGAACCCCAATTACCTTATCTACTTTAATTATTAGCTCCGCAAGTTCAATTTCCTTAAGGAGAATTCCATTAGGTACTTTAACCTTTACACCTTTGAATTTTCCATCTTCATCAAATGTCGTTATTTCAACACCAATACTCTTAGCCATATCTATATATCCAAGTAACTCCATTACTTGCCTTGTTGTCATACCTTCACGCCACCAATAAGTCATGGCCGATGCTGATTCAGCTATAATTGGTTTAGCTCCAACTTCCTTAACTAATAGTGCAATTGCTCTAACAACTCTGGGATCTGTTGTTACTGGTGGTGGTCGTGGACTAACTAAGTTAGGTTTTATTAGGACTTTTTCACCCGGTTTTACGAATTTTTCAATACCTCCAAGATTATCAATAGCTTTCTTAACAGCATCAAATACCTTATCCTCATCAGGTGGTGTGAGTACACGAGAAATAGCTACACGAGGCATAAGCTCACCTCATGAAGTTCTTAGGAGTATAAGAGTAAAAAGTCTTGTCTTGGTGAAGCTTATTAATGAACTTTAATTACTATCTTTACTGGGTCACCTATTTTCTTTTCCGCTATTTCAATGGCTTTGACTAGCTCATTGAATCTGAATTCATGTGTAACGAGTTTTCTTAAGACCTCTATCCTAGGCTTAATGAAGTTCATAGCCCTCCTTATATGAATTGGTGTACCGGGATTGAGTATGCCTATAATTTCCTTTTCTAAGCTAGATATGTACTTAAGATCTAGATCTATAGGCTTTCCAACAATACCTATCTGTACATGCTTACCTCCTGGTCTAACTGATTCAAGAGCTGTTTTCACAGCTGGTGGAGCACCGCTAGCTTCAAGAGCTACATGAACTCCTAGACCATCTGTTAATCGTCTTACGCTATCAACTACATTTTCCCTTCTAGCATCTATTACATAATCAGCTCCAACCTCCTTAGCTATTTGTAATGGTTTATCACGAACATCAACTCCTATTACAAGGGATGCACCTGTATATTTTGCAGCTATTACTGTTGAGAGCCCTACAGCACCTAATCCAGTTACTAGGACATAGTCTCCAGGTCTAACACTTCTCTCCACAGCATAGAATGCTGTTAAAAACATATCAGGTATAAGAACTGCATCACGGAAATCTAGGTCATCAGGTATTTTAACAAGTACTCTCTCAGCAAATGGTACTCTCATGAAATAAGCAAATGCTCCATCGAAATTTATCCCAAATAATATCCTTCTCTCACATAACTGAGGTTTACCTATAGTGCAAAATCTACAACTACCACATGAAATAACATAAGACCCCATAACTCTATCTCCAGGTTTAAATCC
>QMXA01000061.1 GCA_003661905.1 Thermoprotei archaeon
ACCTGATGGGCCAAGAATTACGAAGAATTCCCTAGGTTTTATCTCTAAATCAATATCCCTCAACGCCACTACATTTGGTGGAAAAATCTTCGTTAAATTCTCTATCACTACCTCAACAACCACCTCCTAACACCTCATTCCACTAAGTAATTAGGGTATGATCCTATATACAATCACCTCTTCATAGCCCATCCTCTAAAACCACCCATATAATACCTATTGAATACAGCATATACAATTAGAGGAACCATCATAGCTAATACAGATCCAGCAGATAAAAGACCCCAATCAACCTGATACTGCCCTTTAAGTCTTGGAAGCATTTGTGTTATGACCATTTTATCAGGATCAAATATGAGCATTAAGGCAAAGAAGAAATCATTCCAAACCCATGCAAATTGTAGTACTGCAGCAGATATTATACCTGGTAATGATATTGGAAGAACTATCTTAAAGAATATCTGCCTATTACTAGCACCATCAACACGAGCAGCTTCCTCAAGCTCTACTGGAAGCATTGAGAAGAAGTTTCTGAGAAAGAATGTAATCCATGGAATACCCCATGATGAGTGAATAAGTATTAATCCAAGATATGTATTGAGTAAATGCATTTTATGAAGCATGAAGAATATTGGTATAATAGTCATTTGCTGTGGAGCAGCCATTAGAAACAGTATTGTGACAAATAAATAGTTCTTAATTGGGAAACTAAAGCGTGCAAATGCATATGCAGCTAGAGCAGCTAGCATAGTAGGTATGAGTGTACTAGGAATAGCTATTATGAAGGAGTTCATGAACCCACGTAGTAATGAAAACATGGGATTGAATAAAGCCTCTACATAGTTCTTCAATGTTGGACTAAATGGGTATGGATTCCACCACCCACTAACAACTTCACTAAAAGGCCTTATCGATGTCATAAATATACCTACAAATGGAAGAATCCATAAAACACCTATAACCCATGCAATGATATTAATTATTAACCACTTCAAAGGAGAACCAAGGAGTCCTCCACGAAAACCACTAATACTCCTCCCCCTACTACCCATGTCTATTCACCCTTAGTAGCTATCTTTATCCATATAATTACAACAGGCAATGTAATTACTGTAAGAATAGCTGCTACAGCAGCAGCCATGGGGTAGTTCTGTACTCTAGCAAAGTAATCATACATGAGTAGAGCTAGTACCATTGATGCACCTCCAGGCCCTCCTTGCGTTGATGCATAGACTATGTCAAATATCTTCAAATCCCACAGTATTGTCATAGCTAACACAGTTATAGTAACAGGCTTAAGTAGTGGAACAATTATTTTGAAGAGAATTGTCTTGAAATCAGCCCCATCAACAATAGCTGCCTCAATAATCTCTCTCGGAATTGAGGCTAGACCAGCTGAATATATCGTTACACTAAAGCCAGTCCATAACCATATTGATCCAAGTATTAAGGAGAATAATGCTGTATCGGGATATATAGTCCAGCTCTTAGCTAGCCATCTCAACCCAATTATCTTTAGAAAAAGATTTACAACACCAAGATCCTTATCAAAAGAGAACTGTATAAGTAATCCACCAACTATCATTGGAATAACCATTCCCAAGAATATAAATGATCTAATAATAGCACCGCCTCTTACATGTTGGAAGAGCACTGCTAGGAGAAGACCAAGTATTATGGTTAGGGGGAGATGTAGTGCAATCCATATAATGTTATGTATTATAGCCCCCATGGGAAATGTCATTGTCTTTATTCCATAGGAATTTATGAATTTAGGACTTGAAAGTACTTTGTAATAATTCTCTAAACCAGAAGATCTACCACCAATTATATCAATACCTGGTATGGGATTTATATTGAAGCTCAGAATTATAGTTGCAACAATAGGGTATACAACAAATATTGTGATGAGTATGAGGCCAGGGATTAAAAAAGAAAATCTGTTTAGAGCTGAGCCACCTATTTTCATGGTACTATTCCTTTGGGAAGTTTACTGTGAGTGTATTCAGTACCTGGTCTAATTTACCTGGCTCAACCCATAATAACTTTAGCTGATCCCAGAACAGCTTTTGCCAATCACCACCAACAGTATCGTCTAGATCCGGCATTGGACTCATTTCCTTAAGCTTTGTAAAGACTTCCTGCATAGGTTTCCAATGATCCTCCATACTAACCTTTAGCCATGTAGCGAATTTACCTGCCTTAGTACCTGCATGTACTTTCTGACCTTCAGTAGCAAGCCATTTAGCTAGTAACAATGCTTCCTCCTTATGCTCAGTATACTTTGGAACAATAATGTAGTCAGTACCCATAACAACTCCTTTGCAACCTGGAAGTGGGAAGAATCCTAAATCACCAGGATCTTCAACCATGCCAGTAATCCATGTACCCATGAAGTACAGTGCATAGTCACCTTTCCACCATAGCTCAAGAGCTCTAGTCCACTCAATAGGTTCACTGAAATAACCCTCCTTAATCAATGGAACTAAGTAGTCCTCAAATACACTTCTTGCTTGAGGATCTGTGAACTTCACTTCACCATTAATTAGCTTAAGCTGCAGATCAGTACCGCCAAAGGTTATGATGAAGTGCTCAGTTACATCACTTATAGGCCATCCAACACCATCTCCAGTTACAATGGGTGGTCCTCCAAGTATGTCCTTAAGCTTATCGAGTAGTGTAAGGAACTCATCCCATGTCTTAGGGGGTTCTAAACCATGTTTTTGGAAGAATGACTTTCTATACCAGAAACCAGGTTTAGCCCATGCAGTGAATGGAAGACCATATATCTTACCACCTGATTTAACAGGATCGAATATACCCTTAATGAAATCATCAGTACTGACAAGACCGCTTAAGTCAAGGAGATGGCCTTGATCTCCCATTTTCTTAGCCCACCAACCCCATGCAGTAAAGATAACATCACCAGGAGCCATTTTTGCTGCGAATTGTGGTGGAGCTACTGATGCTAAATCCTCAGCTCTATAAATTCTATACTCAACTTTGATGTTGGGATGTTCACGCTCAAATGCTTTCAAAACCTCTGTAAAAGCCTCCATCTCAGCACCTGCCCAAGGACCAATAACAACTAGCGTTACTGGTGCTTGAATTATAGTTGTTGGAGTAGTAAGTGTTGTAACTATGGTTGCAGGAGTAGTTTGAGTCACATAATGCGTTACAGTCTCTGTTTCAGTAGTTGTTACTGTAACTACTCCTGGTCTTATAGTTCCAAAACCAATTCCATAACCTACTCCAATTCCTATAATGAGAGCAATTACTATGGCAATAGTGAATTTAGTTGTTTGGGGATCCAAGACTTCTCCACCCAGAAATCTATCACTAGTTAGTGAAAAATTATTCCACAGACTTAATAAGTCTATCTAGTGCATAGACATGGAAGCTATACATAGAGTTAAATAATGAACGAATATAGAACAGATATTACCTAGAAGTAACTAGGTAATTACAATCAAATATTTTTTCAGGTAAACACTACTTCTATATACCTTGCTTCAATATCCTCTACTGAAGCACCTAGACCCCCTACATTAATTCGATTACCATCCTTAGTCTCAACTACGAGACTGCGAATAAGATCGTGAGCTCTTGTTTCTTTAACATAGCCCTCGATTTCTATAGGTTCTTTATCTATAACTCTATAGCCTCTTATCTTAACCCAAGCATTATAGCCAAGCTTCATGCCATCATTTATTAACACAATTGATAGCCAGTGATGAGCAGTTTTGTATTGTTTATTGGGTGTAATGCTGAATTCCTTTATTCTCTTCGCAATTCTCCAATAACCATGGTAGAATGTTTCATTAAGTAGGAGTATAAGCTCCCACTCATTTGTAAATAATGTATATGTCTTACCAAATATTACTGCACTTGATAGATCTGTCTCGATAGCATTAATGATTCCTGTTGGGAGAATTCTTATATCGATATTATTTAAATAAAGCAACTGCTCTAAAGCTCTAGATATTGATGGTCTGAATGTAAGTGTTGCTGTAAAGACTATTGATTGATCACTTAATAATTTCTTATAGAGAGTATTTGCTAGTTTATTGAGTAATTCCTCTGAAACAATCATAAACCCATCTATATTCATGTTATTGAGAATGTCCTTAGTTCTCTCTATACTCATTTCATGACTACTTGATAACCATATTAATGGTTCTTCATGTTTAATTGAGCCATATAACCTGTTCAATTCTTCAATAACTCTTTTATTTAGAGCAAGTATATCCTCAATATATTTCCTTACATAGTAATTCAAAGCAATGTATGGTGGGACAGCCTTATATATTCTAGGTCTACCAGCCTTTACCTCAACAAGTCCCTTACTTGCTAATGATTCGAGAACATCATATATTCTTGGAAGAGGTATTCCAGCTTTAGATGATATCTTTGGAGCTGTCGCTTCGCCAAGAGATAAAAGTGCTAAATAGGCTTTTCCCTCATATCCCTTCAAACCTATGAATTCAAGAAACTCTAAGATCTCTTTATTCTTTCTATCCATTATGTACCACCAAATATATACCTGTGAGTAGTAAATTAGTAGGAAAACAGATATATCTCTTGCTCAATATCAGATTATGTACATAGCACATCAGTATGTAAATCTACTTCAAGAGGTAAAATACTATCATGATAGTATCTAACTTACCCAGGAGAAATCTAAGTGATTATAGAGATATTATTGGAGATGAAGGTATAAATAGAATAATCAGTATGGCTGATAAAGTTAAAGGATATAGCATTACCCATGTTAACTCTACTTCCTTCGGAGGTGGAGTTGCAGAATTACTACGTTCAATAGTTCCAATAATGAATTCTATTGGTGTAAAAACTTCTTGGGAAGTTATTGAAGCTTCTTGGGAGTTCTTCATCGTAACGAAGAAAATTCATAATGCACTTCAAGGAGCTGAAATAAACTTAACAAATAATGAAAAACAGCTATATCTAGAAATAAATAGAGAAAATGCTATTAACAAACTCCGCCTAGATTCAGACATTATCATAGTCCATGATCCCCAACCTCTAGCACTAAGAAAATTCACTAGTAATAACCGTAAGTGGATTTGGAGGTGTCATATAGATCTTAGCTCACCTTACAAAGGTATTTGGAATTTCATCTCTGAGATTTTGAGAGATTATAATGCATCAATATTCCATATGAAAGAGTACATTCATCCAGAAATTCCTACACCTAAGAAATATGTAATGCCACCTTCAATCGATCCATTAAGTGATAAAAACAGAGAACTTTCCCAAACAAAGATACTTAAAGTACTAAATAGATATGGAATTGATCCTAATAAACCAATACTAATTCAAGTTGCAAGATTTGATCCATGGAAAGACCCTCTAGGAGCTATTGATACCTACAGACTCGTTAAGAGAGAAATACCCCATGTACAGTTATTGTTAATTGCTAGCATGGCTCATGACGATCCTGAAGGATGGATCTACCTTGAAAAGGCCATTAGACATGCGGGAGAGGATAGAGATATACATTTTCTAACAAATCTCATTGGAGTTGGTTCATTGGAAGTAAATGCTTTCCAAAGAGCTGCATCCATTGCATTACAACTATCCATTAGAGAAGGATTTGGACTTGCAGTAGCTGAGGCTCTTTGGAAACGAACACCAGTAGTAGCTAGGCCAAGTGGTGGTATAAAACTGCAAGTCATAGATGGTGAAACAGGGTATTTAGTCAATAGTATTGAAGAAGCTGCTAGGAAAGTTATTTATTTATTAAAGAACCCTAGTGTAAGGAAAAAACTGGGAGAAAATGGACATAGACATATAAAGGAGAACTTCATAATAACGAAACATATTGAAAACTACTTAAAAATATTGAAGGAGGTTATAAGGAATCAATAAATATTGAGGAAACATATTCTTGAAACTAAATTTCAACTATACCTAAGGATAATGATGTATTTTAGAATAATACTGATTTCTTACTCAATAAAGTAGGGGGCTTGAATCTCTAGGAGTATTTATTAGAGATCTACATTGTTATTCATAATTCATTGTTTGGGCTAAACTTATATTAGGGTATGGGTTCTGTGAAGTTTGAGGTATTGAAATGGTCAGCACTCAATCTTCCGCTCCTAGTGATAAGCTTGTTGATGCTCTAACTTTGTTAAGAGATTCTGCTTTACTTATGATCATTGCTGAGCTCCTTGTAAGTATTGGCCTTATGGCTATGTTCTTAATGATTTTTGGAGTAGCTATTACCACACCTATACATCCTAGACCCCCACCACATCCTATGGCACTGGGATTATTGGCTATTGTACTTATCATAGCTATATCCATTGCTGGAGCTGTATTGACACTCTATGCATTGTTTGGCAAATTAATACCTTCATCCACAAAATTTACAGAGTATGATCCAGATTTCTCAACAAGTGCAACACTGATTAAGATCGGGCTTATGATAGGTACAATAC
>QMXA01000062.1 GCA_003661905.1 Thermoprotei archaeon
TCATAACCTTCAGCTATACTAGATTCAGTTCTGTAATTTCTAGGAATCGATAATTACTGTGACATACTTATAATGAAGTTTGCACTAATTATCTTGGGGTATTTATGGCTATACCAGGTTTTCGGGCTTCTCTATGGATTGATGGTGTTGAAGATAGTTCTATACAACCTGGGGGTATTGACTTATCTGTTGCTGAAATTCATAGGTTTATTACAGGTGGAAAGTTAGCAAGGAATCAACGTATATTAGCAAAAACCGAGCCCATAGAACCTATTAATAATGTCTGGAAATTAAATCTTGGATCATATAAAGTTATTTATAGAGAAGTAGTTAAGGTCCCTTACGACTGCTTAGCATTCCTACTACCACGCTCATCACTTCTAAGAATGGGTGCTACAATATTCTCAGCTATATGGGATCCAGGCTATGTGGGACGTGGAGAAGGATTGTTAACAGTATTTAATCCATTCGGAATAGAGATTGAAAGAGGATCACATATAGGTCAGTTAATATTTATAAAACTTGAATCACTACCACATATAACTTACAGAGGTATTTATCAATTTGAGAGAGTTAGGTGAGCAAACTTCTAGATTACTACTCTAGGGAGGCGGTGTTATAAATCATGAGAATCGAGGTATGTATTGAGAAAATATCCAAAATATCACAAGTATTAAGTAAGGTATTGAAAGGTATAAAACCAGATCCATTTACAGATCCGAGATACTATCCACCCAAGAATGAAGATCCAGAATCAGTATCTAGGTTCTTCTTCTTCATGGTAGCAATAGATCATAGAGTTAGTAGACCTTCAAAACCATACATAGCCGAGATAAATGGTGAGGTATATGAAGGCGCAGATTTACTCTATAGACTAGGTAAAATAACATATGATGAAGATCCATCATTTTTCGACCCTAATAGACTTAAATACATAAGTGCACATGACATAAAGAAGAAATTCGATATATCTAATGCAGCTATTCCCGATCCTGAAACTAGAGCAGAACTCCTACGAGATGCAGCTACTAAACTTCTAGAGTTCTATAAGGGCGAAGTGATTAATATTATTAAAGAGAGTAAGAACTTCTTAAAACACAAAGGTAGAGGATTCATTGAGAGATTAAGAATCTTCAAAGCTTATTCAGATCCTGTTGAGAAGAAGTCATATCTCTTAGCTAAATTCCTAGAGAGAAGAAAGATTTTGGAAGTGAAGGATTGGTGGAATGCTGAAGTACCTGTAGACAATCACCTTGTAAGAATAGCATTTAGATTAAATTTAGTAACTCTAGATAAAGAAACTGAAAATAGAATAAGAAGATATGAAGAATTCAAATGGCATGAAGATGTGGAAATTCGCTTAGCTATTAGATTAGCTTATAAGCATTTATCAAAGACCTTGGGAATTTCCCCCTTCTATCTTGATGACTTTCTCTGGCTATTTGGTAAAAGATGCTGCAACACTGAAAAACCTGTATGTAAGTCTAGATGTAATGATAAATGCTACGAGATTAAGGGATGTATTGAGAACTGTATATTCTTAGAACTATGTAAGGAAGCTAACGCAACAAGACCTATAACAAAATACAACTATTATAGTACATGGTATTACTAAAGAAATCTATGAGAGAACTTCTCATGAGCTCTGATGAGTTTAAGAAAATTCAGAATGTAATTAGGAAGCTTACAGCAAAGGAGAGGAGAGTTCTAGAATATATGATAAAGAATATCTCTGTTGGAGAGATAATTGCAGTGAGAGAGTTAAGGTCATTGTATGGAATTGAAGATCCTGAAATAGTTTTAGCAAAACTCATCGAATTAGGGCTTGTAGAAAGAGGTTTAGCATGCTTTAACCTATCACCTATAGTTAAAAAGGCTATTAAGGAACGCAAAATTAGATTATGAGGTGATGGAATTAGATATCGTATTTGCTGATGCACATTGTCATTCAAACCCGGTTGAAGGATTTGGAGCAGAGGAAATATGTAAAAAGTTCAAAGATCTTGGTGGTTGGTTCATAGCACTAATAGGCCTACCTCCTACTCATTATGGCCTTAACTTATCTCTCACAGACTTCCTTAAAGCCCACAGAATAGCCGTTGAAGAGTGTAAAAGGGCGAGAAAGCTAGGTATGAGAGTATCGTGTTTAATAGGATTCCATCCTGCGGAGGTGGATAAGTTAGTTAATAGAAAGGGTATGAAGCTTGAAAAGGTTATTGAACTTGCAGAAGTACTACTTAATAATGTCATTAGCTTATTCAAAGAAGGATTAGTTGATGGTATAGCTGAAGTTGGCAGACCTCATTATAGAACTGAGCCTCAATTCATAGTTGCTTCAGAGCTCATAATGAATAAAGCACTTCAATATGCAAAAGACTGGGGTTTACTAGTTCATC
Source organism: Thermoprotei archaeon (assembly GCA_003661905.1). Classification (GTDB taxonomy): domain Archaea; phylum Thermoproteota; class Thermoprotei_A; order Sulfolobales; family Ignisphaeraceae; genus B12-G17. Next base: position 2,397 of record QMXA01000062.1, read on the forward strand.
TACACCTTGAACAAGGAGGTTTAGTAACTGTGTTAGATATTAAGAATAGGATTGAGTACATAGATATACCTGTAAACAAAGTACTTCTACACCATGTGAGACCAGGAACTGCAGAGTTTGCCATCAAATTTAATCTGAACATTAGTATTCCAGCTCTTGAACCCTTAGTAAGAATAGCTACTACTAAATACCCTCCAAAATATGTCTTTGAAAGTGATTTTATAGATGATCCTAAAAGACCAGGTGTAGTTATAGAGCCTTGGAACCTCGCTTTAAATCAATTGAAGGTATTTAAGAAAGGCATTGTCAATGAAGATTACTTATGGAAAATAAATGTCGATAATATAGTTAATTTATATGAAGTTGAACCTCCTTAGTATCTTATTGAAAGAGCATCTAACTACATTCACAGCTTCGAATTATTTTGGCTTCTTTAAGAGTTCTTAATTTATTCTCTAAATCTCTACATGCTTCTAGACATAAACTTCTAGCTTTACTTCTCTCTTTATCAGTAGCCATTATGTAGACCTTTACTAAGGGACTTTCTATTTCATGTAATTGCGGATGGGACTTTAAGTATATTGGATATTTCTTAGCAATTGCCTTGATTAAAGGAGCTATTCCTGATTCTGGTACTCCCATAACCTCTAGATAACCTTCAGAAATTTGAATTCCCGTTCTAGCTCTTAGAATGGGCTCTACATATTGTTCAAACATTGCTTCCATTTCCTTGGGTACTCCAGGAAGTGCGAATAGCTCTACAAGTTCTAATCTTAGATGTATTCCAGGAGCTGTTCCTACAGAATTAGGTATTGGTTTTGAGCCTTCAGGAAGTAGGGCCATTTTAACTCTGCTCTCAGTCATTTCCATACCTGCAGATTCATACTTACTGCGAATCATTTCATAAGCTTCTTTATTGAGTACAAGCTTCTTTCTAAAGTACTTAGCAATGGCATCAGCTGTTATATCGTCATGAGTAGGTCCAAGTCCGCCAGTAGTTATTACTATTCTTGCTCCTAAGGCATTTATTGCAAAATCTAGTGCTTTTCCTATGTCATTATAATTATCTCCTACTGATATTATTGCCTTAACTTCATAGCCTAATAGAGATAATTTACGTGATATATATGTAGCATTAGTATTAATAACTCTACCCTGAAGCAATTCATATCCTATACTTAGTATGACAGCTCTCTCTGTCAAGTATAGATCCCCACTCCATGAGATTTAATATTATTGCTATTATTTCTTTTTCAGAACATCTAAATTAATGTTAAATATGTGATGAATTTAGGTATTGTTTTCTGAATTCAATAATCTTTCTCTTAATCTCCTCATTATTCATTAGATTCCTCTCAAGAACTTCACTTATTACGAATAGCTGTTATACTTATGACTTGTTTAAGCTCTCCATATATTATGTGTATATTTTGTGGCTTGTTCAGTACAAATTTACAGACTTAACTAAGCATAGCGGAGAATAGTAGAGGAGAGATCTAATGAGCATTGCTGCAAGAATTCGAGGATATATTGAACTCCTAAGATTACATAATGTTTTTCTATCGTACATAGCTGTTATGATAGGTTTATTAGCGACTTATAATTACCTCTTCAATTCTAAACCCCTCATAGCCAATCTCGGGGATCTCTCAAAATATGCCTTAGTTCTAGGCTTGCCAGTTTTATTTATATCAGCTGCAGGTTATGTTATTAATGATTACTTTGATATAGAGATTGATAAGTTAAATAAGCCTTATAGACCCTTACCATCAGGGAGAGTTAGTCCTTCAGAAGCATATAGATTATCCATAGCCCTCTTTATAATAGGTATAGCTCTCTCTGCATGGATAGGTATTGTGGTATTGTTATTTACTGTAGCTAATGCTATTCTCATATATATCTATTCATATAAGCTTAAGAAACTCGGTCTTATAGGTAACTTAGTCATAGCATTATGTAGTAGCAACACTATTCTATTTGGGAGTTTAGCATTTATTGAAAGTAATAATCAAAGTTTTACTGCGTTATTGCCCTCGATTCCTCTAGCCGTAATAGCCTTTCTCCTAGTACTTGCTAGAGAATTTGTTAAAGGCATCGAAGATTATATAGGTGATAAAGAGCATGGAGTTCATACATTAGCAGTAATTATTGGACCTAGGAAATCAGTATTCATTACATTAATCACTATATCTATTTTAATATCTATAAGTTGGGTACCTCTAATTCTAGGTGCTTCAATTTTTTACTTACCACTAGCAATTATTGTTGATATTCTATCTATATACTCAGTAATTACGCTCATAAACATTAGAGAATTGGAAGTTATAATACGTAGAGCTTCAAAATCTAGAAGAATTCTAAAGATAGCATTTGCAATAGGTATCTTAGCATTTATAATAGGTTATATAATGTAGATTATGTGACTAGAAATCAACCTTAGTATCTTTGAAAAACGTCTTCCCAGCTTTTGTCCATACAACCCTTACTATGAATGGTTTTTGTCTAATGATATTATGAGGCATTTTAATCTCTGTATCTTCTCCAGGCTTAAGTCTCTTCAAATTGCACTTATAGAATGGAAATCCTCTTGATAACGTTACTAAGAGTATGTTATCAGGTTCAGCTTCACCTATATTCTCAATTCTCATTTTTATGTAGTCACCAGGTTTTGCCTCAACTACCTCTATGTTAAAGTCTGGTTTTCTCATCTTTACTGTCATAAGTATAGCCTCAAGAACTCTGATAGGGTTTGTATGTTCAGTCTTTGAAATATGTCTAAGTGTTATTTTATTAGTGGTATTTGGATTATCTATTAGTGTTTCAACCTCATCAACTCCTAGAGAGCCATAGAATGTACCTATTACCTTTTCGTTTACACTTACTTGCAGTGCAGAAGATCTTGATGGTATGTAATAACTAAGCATTAATGAAGCATTATTCTCCACAACCGTATTCAAATTCATAGTTATGGTAGTACTCTTATTTGGCTCTAGAAGTTCTATACCAACTTTATAATTCATTGAGGAGAGCGTATCTTTATGTTCATAGAGAGTTAACATCGTTATACTATCTATAGTTATTGGATATATTCCATCATATGCAATATTTACTTCATGTCTTGATGAATCACGTAGAATAACAGGTGTTATATCAAATACCAAAACTGCGTGGGATTGATTACCACTACTTATAGTTATTTGAGGCCTAAATTCCCGTGAGAGAGTTACTCCGCAATACTTAACTTTCCATCTAAATCCAGTTGTTAAATCCTTTCCTGATATGAAGAGTGATAGAATAGCCTTTTTAAGTAACCCATCTGAGGGAGGTCTCAATTCTAGTAATGCTCTTGCAGTATTAGGATTTCCTATGCCACCAAGTCTTGCAATGTTAGTAACTCTAGTAACTAGTGGTATTCCATTTATAACAGTTGATTCAATATTTATGAAAGTGGAAGCTGACAAAATTCCCCGCCTGGAATTATATGACTTATTGAGTATTTAGAACCTTGCGCTTAAATTTCTAAATAATCTCCTTAGTCTCTTAAGCATCTGAAGTTTCTCAGTATTACCTAACTTGGCTCTCTCAATAGCTTCCTCAAGTGTTAATATTGTTTGATCTAAGAGATCGGGTCTAATAGCATATGGGATTCCATCTTTTCCTCCATGAGCATAGCTATATATAAATGGATCTAGTGGATGAGTTACAGGGTCATTAAATGATGGTTTTTCACTATATATTAAATCAGCTACAAGTGTTAAAGCTCTAATAACTTCAGCACTCACACCCTTTATTCTTAGCAATTCTCTAATACTCTCAGCTCTCTGCATTGTTAAAGTATTAATTGCTTGAATAAGCTGTCGTGATAGCTTAATGGGTCTATAATAAATAGTTCTCAAGTTCTTGAAATCTATGGGTTTAGTAGTTGATTTCCCTAACCACTTTTCTAAAGTTTCATTCTTCTTCAATATTCTATTTACAATTCTTAACTCCTTAACTAATTTATTTGGAGACTCCATTGTGAGATCCAA
>QMXA01000063.1 GCA_003661905.1 Thermoprotei archaeon
CCATATTATGAGTGAAGTTGAGAGAGTATGCAATAGAATAGCAATAATAAATGAAGGTAGAATAATAGAGATGGGCTATGTTGATGAACTTAAACAAAAATATGGAGTATCTGATTTAGAAGAACTATTTGTAAAGGTGATTGGAAGTGGTGCTATTACCATTAGTTGAGAAGGAAGTCAAAGATCTACTTAGAGACCCACGAATATTAATACCATTCATAATCTCAGCTCTCATAATGCCTGTCATGGCAGTTGTTATTGGTCATTTCATGGCTCAGGAAGTAGCTGTGGGATTAGAGCCTATAAATTTAGGTATAGTAGACTTTGATCAATCAAATATCAGTAAATCCATAATTTCATTATTTATGAGCAGCGAAATGAGAAATTGGGGAGTCAATACTGAATTATTAGAGCTAAGTACTTTAGAGCCAAAGAATATAAGGGAAATCATTAGATCCGATCAAGATCTCGAAGCACTAATTATAATACCTAGAGGATTTGGTAAGAATGTTACTAACATTAAGCAAACTTACATAGTAGCTATACCAATAGTGAGAAGTATTGGATTTACGGGTATGGGAGTTGCAAGTAAGGCTGAAAGAGTTATAGGTATAATAAAAGAGATAGTGATAAAGTATATCTCAAATAAACTAGGTATAGAGCCTGAAGTCATAGAAACTCCCCTTTCTACAATCTACATGACGTACGTAACTGATAAACTACTAATGGGGCCTCCAGGCGTAGTACTTGCAGGAATTTCTATGGCTGCAGTAATGATACCTCTAATAGTTATGGTAATAGCTTTATCAGTAGCTCAAATGAGTGCTACATCGATGGCTGTTGAAAATGAGGAGCGCACTCTTGAAACATTACTTACATTTCCTGTTTCAAGATTCAATATATTAATGGCAAAACTCCTAGGCTCATTTACTGTAGCAATAATAGGTTCAGCATTCAATTTAGTAGGTCTATATCTCTATATGTTAGTTATGATGAGGTTTATGGCCTCTGTAAAACCACCAATACCAACTAATCAAGCTCTAGTTAAAGACATTCAAATATCAATACCTATTGATATATCCCCTATGGAATTTCTGATAATAGGTATTAGCTTAGTCTTCTCACTATTCTTTCTCTCAGCACTGGGTATAGTTATTGGCGCTCTTAGTAGTGATGTAAGAATCTCAAGTACGTTAATGGGCCCCCTCTCCATAATCGTCATAATTCCTGCATACATAATTGCGTTTGCTGATGTCGAAAAACTCTCAATACCTGTCCAAGTAATTCTCTTCTCACTCCCATTTGCTCAACCTGCTGCACTAATTAAGAAAGCCTTAATGGTTAATCTTAGTATCTTAGATTCAGCATACCTAGGTGCATCACTAGCTTTAACACTTCTAATGCTATTAGTTGTTGCTAGGATCTTTACAACAGAGAAAATACTCACACTTCAAAAAGGTATAGAGTTAAGATTTAGAAGAAAGAAGAAAAGGTTTAAGACCTAATACATATGGGATGAGTATAGCTCGAAGTCATGATGAACTCTGCCAGCGTCTGAGTAATGATGTAAAGTCCGCTCCCTCTGAATAATAAAAGGTGTTTGATCATGTCATTAGTACTTAGGAATTGCAGAGCAGTAGTTACACCAATAACTCCTAAATCAGTCGAAGTATTGGAGAACGTAAATATCAGCATTGATGGGGATAGCATAGTTAACGTTAGCAGCTCAATTCCAAAATCCCGGACAATAATTGACTGTTCAGAATTTGTAGTTCTTCCAGGTTTTTCTGATTGTCATACACACTTAGTGAGTGCTGTAGCAAGTTCTGAAATTCTTAGAATAGAATGTGATGAAGCCCGTAACTTTATGGAATCTTATAAACGATATATAGCTCATGAAGGATTTTATCATGCAGCTAAAATTCTATTTCTCAAATCACTAATAGCAGGCACTACTCTTATCTCAATTTATGGAATACCCATAGCGCACATTGATAAGTTAGTGAAGGAAAAGTTATTGAGAAGTTTCTTTGCTTCTTCAATAAGAGATACACAGTATTTCCATATGTATCAATATTCTAAGGAATTATCAATATTCTTTACATATTTAGAAAGTGATTGTGAAGATGCAGTTCAAAAATTGAAAGAGTTGAAAAGGAGAGGGTTAAGAATTGCAATACATCTACCTCTCTCTGGAGCTGAGGTACTTGAATTCAGATCTAAATATGGGTATTTCCCAGTAGAATTCTTAAATAAATTCAGTATTCTAAGTTCCAGCACTTCTTTACTTCATGCAGATTGGATGACAAGTTGGGAAATGCAATTAATTTCTAGAAATGATACGAGTGTAGTAATATCACCAGTATCAACAGCTATTTATGGGTGTAAAGGATTCATTCCTATTAATGAGATGATAGAGCAAGGTATATCTGTAGGTCTTGGAACAGATTTAGGATTGGCATGCGGGTTAAACATTATTGAAATGTTTAAAATATTATTCATGCTCTATAGACATAGCTATGGAGATCTAAGAATAGGTATAGAAACAGCATTTTACATAGCTACTGCAGGAGGTTATAAAGTTCTAGGTCTAGATGGAGGGATTATTAAACCTGGATACTTAGCGGATCTAATTTTAGTAAATTCAGACCATTTTGATATTGAAGACACACCCTACTCCTTACTTGCTCTTAAAGACAATTCCATAGAAGCTGTTATTGTTGGTGGTAAGATAGTTTATTCCAGAAATCAGAGGCGAGATATATTGAGGATTATTGAAAATGAGAGAAAGTATTTGAGACATAAGGTGTTGAGGTCTTGAAACTCTACACCCTACCCAAAGATCTTAGGAATACTCTAAGGAACATGCATGAATTAATGGAGAATTCAATAGTTATTGTAGGTTCGTGTAAAGAAGCAGCTAATAAGATCAAATTAATCATAGGCTCAGCAATTATCTGGGCTATAGGTGATGTTGTTTGTTCAACCTTAATGAAATATGGGCCAATGCCCAAGGTATGTGTATTTGATGAAAGAACCTTAAGAGAACCTAGCCATGAACCAATAGATATTAGTAAATTTAGTAAAGTACTAGAGGTTCTAAATCCTAGAGGGACAATATCAGAAGATACTCTAAACAAGCTGAAGAATATCACTAAAGTTAAGGGTAATGTGGCGGTGAAGGTAGTGGGCGAAGAAGACTTAGTAGCTTTAGCGGCATTAATTATGGCCGATATCGATTCCTACATAGTTTATGGCTTGCCTGGAAGAGGTGTTGCATTGATACCTGTAACTAGTAATAATAAAGAAGTAGCAAGAAGGCTCTTGAACAGATTTAAAGTAGTGAAAATTTAGAATTCATAAAGGGCCTCTATAACACTTCGTAGCAGGGCATCCTAGACATTTATATTCATTAAACCTTGAACATATACAGCAGTTAAGGCCGCAAGGCGTTATCTCGCTTTTCCTCTCACTACTAGGAATAAGTCTTAGGCTTACGTACTTAGGTATAATGAGCTCAGAAACCATGAAGACTTCGCTACGCCTTATACCCTTTGAAGTCCTTATTGAGCATACGTTATTCATGCTTTCAACAACATTCATATCCTCAGCTATTAATAATGCTAACATATTATAGCCTCCAATTAATGATGCTAGCAAGATCATTCTGGGACAATTCTTAAACTTCTCCTTAAGTCTTTGTATTGCTTCAAGATTCTCAGCTTCAATTAATGTTGCTACTAGTAACAAGTTAAGTGCTGAAGGATTTATAAGAGGTTGAATTTTTACAATTCCACTCTCCATTAGCTTCATTAATTGCTTCTTAACAGCTACATGAGTAATATTGAGCTTAGTTGCTATTTCAGTAAGAGTCTTTCTACCGTCTTCACTAAGCACTTGTAGTATTTTCTTCTTAGTGTCATCAAGCACTATCACTATATCACCAATTCCTAGAATACACCTATACATAGTTGATATATTACCCCAGTTATAAATGCGAGCAAAATAGCTAAGCATGCATATGTAAGTACCACTCTCCATCCGACAATTCTGCTTACAGCAAGCATTGATGGTATGCTAGTCATTGGAGCTCCGATTAAGAATGCGAGAATAGCTCCTGGAGCAGCTCCTAAGTCCTTTAAGGCTTTGACAAAAACTACTTCGACTAGTGTTGGTGTATACATGGGCACACCAATAACTGAACCCAGCAACACTCCCTTAACCCCTGTCATGAACTGTGAGATTATATCTGAGGGGATGTAAGCTTCAACATAGCTAACAATAGCTATGCCTAAGTAGAATATAGGCAGTAATGTTTTAGCTAAATAACCCGAGAATTTAAGCCCATTCCAACATCTTTCAAGAAATGGAGGTATTTCAATGCTTATCTGCTTTCTTGAGGTTTTCAGCCTTTCAATCTTGGATTTTGCAAATAGTTTATTTATAGCCATGCCTATAGCTATAGCACCGAAGAATGATGCTATATATCTCGCTAATGCTATTCTCCATGATATTAGCTCGCTTGTCAATAGTATTGCTAATATATTTGATGCAGGAGCCATGAGAAGAAATGTAATCGCAGGTCCAAGACCTGCACCTGCATAAAGTATTCCAGCAAATATAGGTACCATAACACAAGAACAAACAGCAATGAGAGGTGCTAGTGCAGCTGCTAATATATATGAATACATCTTAGCCTCGGATAAGTAGGAACTCAAAATACTCCTAGGGATTACCTCAGCTATAAAGCCTGCGATGAGAAAAGCCATAAGTAGAGCTGGCCATGCATGAATAGTGTAGTCCCACATGTATATAAGTGGAATCATAAATACTCCAAATTCTCTGAGTTCAGAAGGTGTAAGGCGAGGAAAAAGTGGTAAACCACCTATTTTAATGTATATAAATAATGATATTGAAAGTAGTGTAAAAATGAATGATACTAAACCTCTAATATGAATTTTCATAAGAACCACTAATTAGAACTTAATAAGTCTAGAACCTCCTTCTTTGTAGGTACTCTACCAATTATTTTCAAAACTCCATCAATGGCTATAGCAGGTGTTATCACAATTCCATACTTACTTATTACCTCTCTTGAAGTAGCACTTCTCTTCTCTACTCTCACATTTATACCTAGATCTTTAACAACCTCCTCAACTATCTTATATGTAGCTCTACATTTAGGACAAGGGGGTTCTGAACCTATAATCTCAATAATCTTAACCATAATTTCACCACTTGAAAAATGTAATCTAGAGTTATAAGTTTAAAGTTCCAATATGTAACTATGAGATAATATCAATATTTCATTTCATGTTTTAAACCCTATTTTCTCTTAAGTTATCAGAGTTTGGGGAGTAATACTTGACTAAGACTAAGTGCTTTGAATTAGTCAATAAAGTAGTTAGAGCTGTATCAAAATTCATTGTAGGTTATGAAAGGAATATAGAGCTAATGATAATTACCATGCTTAGCAGAGGTCATGCTCTTCTCCTAGGCTACCCCGGGTCTGCCAAAACGTTAACTGCTAAATTAGTTGCTGAAGCTCTAGGTCTTGATTTTAGACGTATACAAATGACTTCAGATCTTTTGCCTACAGATATAGTTGGGACTAAGATTGTTGATCCAAAGACTGGTGATTTAAGAACTGTTAAAGGCCCTATATTTGCTAACATAGTCTTAGTAGATGAGATAAATAGAGGGAATCCAAAGACTCAAGCTGCATTACTAGAGGCAATGCAAGAGTATCAAGTAACAATTGAAGGAGAGACTTACAGACTTCCCCAGCCATTTATGGTAATAGCTACACTAAATCCTATTGAAACACAAGGGATATTTCCACTACCGCAAGCACAATTAGATAGATTCTCTATTAGCTTAGATTTCAGATATCCAAATACTGATGAGGAAGTGGAAATTCTCACTAGGGATCATAAGAATAAGGGATTAGAGCCGAGATTAAAACCCATATGCAGTATTGATGAAGTTATGAAAGCTATTGATGAAGCTTCATCTACATATGTAGATAATGTGATAATTAGATATATTGTAAATATCGTAAATAAATTACGTAAACTCGAAGAAATAGTTCTAGGCCCTTCACCTAGAGCTTCAGTAACAATTCTGAGAATAGCAAAAGCTATGGCTGCTGTTAGAGGTCGCGACTATGTAATACCAGATGATATTAAATACGTAGTGCCGTATGTATTAAGGCATAGAATACAGCTTAAGCAGAGTTTAGGTATGAATTTATGGGAACAATTACTAGAGATTCAAGAAAAGATTATGGAGATTCTTGAGTCTGAAGCTACTCCCTGGTAATTCTATCTATAGCTTCAATACATAACATGGCAATAAGTCCAAAGAGAATAATAGCTGAACCCCAGGGAACTAACCA
>QMXA01000064.1 GCA_003661905.1 Thermoprotei archaeon
CCTATCTTAGTATCAGATATTAAAGCTGCAAAGAACATAGCTTATGTTGATTCTGTAGCAGAGAAGGTTATGAAGCATTTCTGGCCAGGTCCATTAACTATAGTTCTTAAGGCTAAACCCATTCTGCCCACTATAGTTACTTTAGGTAGCAGCAAAGTTGGGATTAGAATGCCTAACCATGTAATACCAATACTATTAGCAAAAGGTATTGGAGGAATCATTATAGGTACAAGCGCTAACATAACAGGACGCCTAGCACCACGAACTGCTCAAGAAGCAGTAAATCAACTAAGGAGCAAGGGTATTGACTTAGTATTAGATTCAGGACCTACACCAGGTGGTATTCCATCAACCGTAATCGATATAACACATAAACCACTTACTCTCATAAGAAAAGGCCCAGTAGATATAGAAGATGTAGCGAAGGTAATTGAAGGTTATTAGCTTCCACTACATATCATTAGGCTCATCTATAGAATATGTATAGCTTTGGAGAATATGTTGCTTAAGAGCTTATAGCTCTAATAAGATATCTCAATATGGTAGAGCCCTTGAAGATCTTTGTTGGGACTTCTGGTTGGAGTTATGATTGGAATCCTAATGGTTTTAAGTGGTACTCACAATACTCTGGTCTTAATGCTGTAGAACTTAATTCTAGTTTCTATAGACTACCCTTTATCACTATGGTTAGGAGTTGGGCTAGGAATTCCAAGGATATGCGTTGGAGTATTAAGGTACATAGAGTAATTACTCATACATATATGCTTAAAGAACCTAGAGCTCATGAGTTCTTCCGCAAATTCCTAGCAGTATTCGAACCTTTAGAGAGATTAGGTATAGTTGATTTCTATCTATTTCAATTACCACCGAGATTCGTAGCTAGTGAGAATAATTGGGAAAGAATAGTTTCTATAGTTTCAAAATATGATTTGGGGTGGAGAGCTGCAGTTGAGTGGAGACATGAATCATGGTTTAAAGAGGAGTGGATTGATAAAGCTAAAGAGATAGGAATCACTGTAGTATCTGTTGATGCACCAAACTTCTTATTCTATGCTAGAAGCAGCCCATATACATATATAAGGATGCATGGTAGAACGGCGTGGTATACTCATTACTACACCGATCAAGAACTTCAAGAAGTTGCACTAAAGATTAAAGACCTAGGGGGTGAAGCTACCTATGTATTCTTCAACAATAACCATGACATGTTAGAGAATGCTAGGAGAATGTTCTCAATCCTTAAGGAAACGCTATGAATGCTCTACATCTATAGAGAAACCTCTTGGATATTGTAAAGTACCTAAGATGGTATTCAGAGCTTAAATTAAGTATCGAGAAAGAATCTTTACATAATGAATACTCATGATCTATATAGAGCTGAGTGTATTGGCCATATATATGGGAGAATTCGCAAAATAGGTCACATATACATAAATTTACGGTGAAAAGTATGCAGTAAAAGTAAAGCTTAGAAAGATCTATGCATAGTAATAAATCAATTGATACTAATGCCCTTTAGTTCAAGGTTTGGAATAGAGAATCATAATTCCCCACTCCTAGAGGACGTGCTAAGTCATTGAGCCTCTGACTCCTACCTGCAACACATACCATTGAATGGAGTAGTTGGAGATTCTTAAGGAATTATATCTTATTCCTGATACATTAGAGACGAGTATTCTTATTAATGGTAGAGTTGTAGGACCTGATTTCATGTAATGCCATGATATCTCATGTAGAGGAAGAAGTTCTCATAAATGATAAGCTCGGTGAAGAAATCATTGATCTGAGCTTTTGCGAATGGAAATTTGTGAATGAATCTTCAAATGTCATTATGGAGGATAGAAGCACTCCAATATTGGTAATTAAAAATGAATTGGTTAAAAGATATTAGTAGATACGAATTCTACATGTTCAAAAATATATTGGTTACATTGTTATAGCTCTACCTATATGGGGGCTATCTTTTACAATTCTAAATACTATGCTAGTAACTGATCTCTTAATATATGGAAGTTTCAGCATTCTCTTTATGAATTTATCAAGCTCACTTACATCTCTAAATACAGATATTATTGCTACATCATACTCTCCAGTAATATCATATACAGCTCTTACATTGGGTTCTGCAGCTAATTTTGCTTCAATCTCCTCTATATGTGCTCCATCAACTTGGAGAAGGGTTAGAGCTGTTATTTGGTATCCTAATGATTTATAATCTATTAGAGTTACGTAGCCCTTGATAATACCTAATTCCTCAAGTCTTTTGAGTCTAGTAAGTATAGTAGATGGTGCTTTACCTATTTTCCTAGCTAATTCCCTTATACCTATTCTTGCATTATTTTTTAACTCATTGATTATTCTGATATCCACATCATCTAGTACTTTGTACTTAGTTGTCAACGTTACACCACGTTACTGTTCAACCATTTAAATTCCTCTACACTCACAAATTTAACTATTGTTCAGGTATTACGTAGATAGTGTTTTTCATATGTTCATATCAGAGACTAGTACTGTGAACAGTATAGGTGTTTAGCAAGATGGATCCACAGAGCAATGTGCGATGGGTTGAACTTCACTATACAGATGTTACTGGATTACTTCATTCAGTCTTCATAAGATACTCTCAATATTCCAAGAATCAGAAAATAGGTTTTGGTAAAGTTGATGGTTCTTCAGTAGGATTTACAGAAATACATGAAAGTGATCTTAGACTAATTCCTGATGATTCAACATTCAGAATCTTACCTTGGGATTCTCAGAGAGCGAGAGCTATATGTGATGTGTATGAAGCTAATAAGAGATTAGATAAAGATCCTAGGTTCATAGCTGAAAAAGCAGATATGTATGTGAGTAATGAGGGATTTAAAGTCAAGCTAGGTGTTGAAATGGAGTTCTTTCTATTTAAATCTATGAAATTTGAAGTTGCACCATATAAGCAAGTACTAAGCATTGAATCAGATGAAGCACCACCCTATGGAGTTATAAAGATGAAGGGAGGTTATCACATTACTGAGCCATTAGATACAGTTACTAAGTTCAGACTAGAAGTTGCTAACATATTAATAAATGAATTCAATGTAAATGTTACAAGTCACCACCATGAAGTTGCTTCAGCTGCTCAAATTGAAATATCGGTAACTAATAATGGTGCGAAGCTCTTGGGAGATGATATACAGACTCTTAAGTATGTATCAAGAATAATAGCATCTAACCATGGAATGATAGCTAACTTCATGCCTAAACCAATTGCAGGAGATAATGGTTCAGGAATGCACATACATGTTAGTTTATGGAGTAATGGTCAGAATCTCTTCTTTGATCCTGACGATAGATATGCTCATATTAGTCAATTAGCTCGATACTTCATAGGAGGCTTAATAGAGCATGGAAGAGCATTAAGTGCATTAGTTGCTCCTACAACAAATTCCTATAAAAGACTCATACCAGGATTCGAAGCACCTGTCTATCTAGTTTGGTCAAAAGCAAATAGATCTGCTGCAATTAGAATACCAGCTTACTACAATAATAACCCACTAACTCATAGAATTGAGTTCAGACCACCAGATCCCTCAGCAAATCCCTACTTAGCATTAGCAGCAATAATAATGGCGGGTCTAGATGGTATTAAGAAGAAGATAGATCCTGGAGATCCTATAAATACTAATGTGTATGAGCTATCTGAAAGAGCTATAAAGGAGATGAAGATAAAGACTCTACCTCCCTCTCTTAGTGAAGCATTACTAGAGCTAGAGTCAGATTACGAATTCCTCAAACCAGTATTTACTGAATCAGCTATACAGCACTTCATAGAGCTAAAGAGAAAAGAGATTAAATTCCTTAATCAATATCCTACACCAGCCGAGTTCATGTATTACTTTATGCTATAATATTACTAGCTAATTCTTACCATTTATTATTGAAGTCTCTGCTTTTAAGTTATGGTATTTTATAAATTCTTGATTTAAATTAGGTAAGGGTAATTGTGTGTCTGCGGATAGTGTTCGCATTAAAGAAGCTTTAAAGATACTTAGAGATGTTTTAGGACAAGATAAAGTTATTGATGAGGAGGAGGAGTTATATGTATATGGATTTGATGCAACACCTCTTTACTTCAGCAAACCCTATGCTGTTGTAAGAGTATTTAGTATTAATGATGTTGTAGAAGTGTTGAAAATAGCACATGATTATCGAATACCTATAATCCCTAGAGGTCATGGAACTAGTTTAACGGGTGCTGTAGTACCTATATCTGGAGGTATAGTTGTAGATCTAAGTCCAATGACTAAGATTGAGATAAAACCAGAGGATGGAGTAGTAGAAGCAGAAGCTGGAGCTACTGTTGCTGAAGTTGATTTAGAATGTAATAAGTATGGTTTCTTTCTTCCACCAGATCCAGCTAGTGCAGAGGTAGCAACAATAGGTGGTGCAATTGCTGAAGACTCAGGAGGTATGAGGGGTGCTAGATATGGCACTTTTAGAAACTGGGTATTAGCACTAGATGTTGTAATACCTGGAGGTAAGTTATTAAAACTTGGTGCTCCAGTATATAAGAAGCGCATGGGCTATGACCTAATGCAATTATTTATTGGAAGCGAAGGAACTCTAGGTATAATAATCAAGGCAGTTCTCAAAATAATCCCACTTCCAGAAAACATAGCTAGGTTCTTAGTATTCTTCGATGATATGGAAAATGCTATTAATACATTGAAGGATATGAGATTTTCAAAAATAAACCCATTAACAGCAGAATTCATGGACTTGGAGACTATACAGAATATAAATGAAGTGTTTAAGCTAGGATTACCTGAGCATGGAATATCACTTCTAATAGATATTGATGGGTATTCCGATTCATTAACTAAAATATCTGAAAGAGTATTAAAGATACTCAAAGAAAATGGTGCAGTAGAAATTATCCATGCTAGAAATGAAGAGGAAGCTAAAACACTCTATGCAGCTCGAAGAGCTGCATACCCTGCAATAGCTAGACGCTATAAGATAGTATTTGCAGAGGACATAACAGTTCCTCTCTCTAAAATTCTACAAACATTCAAGGAAGTTAAGAACATTGAAAAGAAGTATGGTGTTAACATACCAACTTTCGGTCACATAGGTGATGGTAATTTACATCCTAATATTTGCATAGAGGAGAGAGATACTGAAGCTATAACTAGAGCTAAAGAAATTTTTGAAGAAATATGTGAAGTAGCTATAAGAATTGGAGGTGTAGTATCAGGTGAACACGGTATAGGTATTCAAAAGCTTACAACATTCAAGAGGATGTTAGAGGTCCATAATAATCTAGAACTTCTAGAATATATGAGGAAAATAAAGCAGATTTTCGATCCACATAATATTATGAATCCAGGCAAGATACTAGGTTAAGAACCATGGAATTGATGAATACCCAAATTACGAAATCACTAGAGAATATTAGAGATATTATTGAGTATTGTAAGCGCTGTGGTCTTTGCTTACCCTACTGCCCCATATATGAAGTTAGTAAGAGGTTAGAGACTATTAGCCCAAGAGGAAAACTTCTTCTAACCTTTGGAATTTTAACACGCAATTTGAGAATTAGACAACGTACTGCAGAATTATTATTTTCATGCACGTTATGTAACCGATGTGCTCAAGCTTGTCCAGCAGGTATTAATATAAGTGATGCATTACTACATACTAGAATAATGCTTTTCGAAAAGGGATTTATACCCCGCATAATATCTAAGATAGCTTCTAATATGAATTCCCAAAAGAATCCTTATGGTGTGGATTTAAGTAGCAAGAACTTCTGGTTTGATTTTACATCTGAGAGAATTGAGAGTAAGGGTAATGTAGTTATATGGATGGGATGTACGACAGCGTTAAAACAACCTGAATTAGCAGCCCATGTATATGAGGTCGTTAAGCGTTTTGAGAAATCAGTTGCGGTAATAGATAATGAACCATGCTGTGGTATACCCTTGCTCTATGCTGGAGATCTTAGAGGTTATTACAATTCTCTTAAAGAGGCATTAAAAGCTATTTCTACAACGAATGCGAATTTAATAATAACTCCTTGTCCTAGTTGTCTTAGAGCTTTTCGTCAATTCCCACAAATGCTAAATATTAAAATCCCATTCAAGGTAATGCATATAACTGAGTATCTATGGGAGAAAATTGTGAAGAGGAAAAGTATTAGACTCAGGTATGATTACGAGATTTTTGTTACATACCATGACCCTTGCGAATTAGCTAGGCATATGAATATATATAAAGAACCTAGAGAGCTATTAAGGAGTATAGTCAATGTTA
>QMXA01000065.1 GCA_003661905.1 Thermoprotei archaeon
GCAACTATACAGTTACTACCCTCCCTTCTCAAGACCCTGGTTTTGAAAACTGCATAGAGACCTGGTTTAGCTCTACGTATAGTTATAGAGGGGATTTTAGCTATTACTTTATTGAGTATGTAGTTTACAGCCTCAGGAAAACCTATAATAACTAATTCATCCGAATCCTCATTACTGACTTTTATAGTTGCATCTGGAGCTTCGTTATATTTAGGTTCGACTTTGAATCTTTCAACTATAGGCTTCGTTACCATGACCGGTGTTAATCCTGCGTCTATTGCTAGCTTAGTTAGGGCAGTTGCATATATGCCTCTAATACGTACTTTGTACAACTATCCTCACCAAAAAGTGAAAGATTAATCTTTCACAGTTTCAAGAAGGGTTATTATTGCCCACATAGTTGTTCTAGCATGTATGGGCATATTAGGATCTTGACTAACTTCATCTAAAATACTAACTGCATTAGCTGCTCTTACACCTGGACTTAGACTTCTATCATTAAGTACTTTGACAGCTTCTGTGGCTGCTCTTCTTATATTCCTAGGTATTGATGGATCGTTTATTATTCTCATAAGCATCATTAATGCATGCCTTATTTTAGCCTCATTATCATAGGCTTGAGCTACCATACTCTCACCCCTCTTTGGAGATCACATGAACTAAGTTCTAAAATAGACCCCGTCTCTAAGGTTTATATGATTTTTCGTGAGAATAATAAAAAGAGGTGATAATTCTGGTAAGAATAAGATGGCATGGTCATGCATGTTTCGAAATAGTGTCTGGAGATGGGTTATCAATAGTAATAGATCCGCATGATGGATCAAGTATAGGTATCAAACCTCCGGAAGTTAAAGCTGATATAGTTCTCATATCACATAATCACTTTGATCATAATGCATATAGAGTTGTGAGCAAACCATCTACCCAAGTAGTAATGGCAAAGAAAGGTGAGTTTCAAATAGGGCCACATAACGAAATCAAAGTTCGAGGAATAATGGCTTATCACGATAAATATCGAGGTAGAAGAAGAGGCTCCGTAATAATGTACAAATTAACAGTAGATAACCTTGACATACTACACATGGGTGATGTAGGTCATATCCTCACTGCTGAGCAAGTAAGCGAAGTAGGATCATTAGATATAGCCCTCATACCCGTAGGTGGAACATTCACCATAGGACCTGAAGAAGCATGGAGAATTCTTGAAGTACTTAAACCTAGGATAGCTATACCTATGCATTACTGGATTCCTGGAATAAATCTCCCACTACATTCAGTTGATGACTTTATTAACAGAGCTAGCGAAGGATGGAAAGTAGTGAGGGTTGATAGTAACGAAGTATCAGTAACTAAAGAGGCCTTACCTCCAAGTCCACTAGTATATGTGCTTAAGCCACCTTAGATAGAGAGCATTTAATAGAATATTTTTATAGAATTCTTATTTTCTTTATCTTAATACCTGCAATAGTGGTTGTAGGTTCACCTATCTCCTCTCTAAGTAAGTGCTCTAGAGCCTCTCTAATGACTTCGGACCTTGTTTTACCTCGTTGTCTAGCATAGTAATCTAGTTTCTCCAAGAGCTCTTCATCAACTTTAAATGTCACTACTCTCATCTCTGGGTCACACCTATGTAAATTAATTACAGAGGGTAGTCTTTAATATTGCTCAATGGTATTACTAGAGA
Organism: Thermoprotei archaeon; assembly: GCA_003661905.1. GTDB lineage: Archaea > Thermoproteota > Thermoprotei_A > Sulfolobales > Ignisphaeraceae > B12-G17. The sequence continues at coordinate 1,685 of QMXA01000065.1, forward strand.
ACTCTTACAACGGGAATACATGTTGACAAGTCTTTAAATAGTAGTACACAAATACTTTTCTTGAGAGACTAGTCTCAGAGGTGAGCTCTATACCTACTGTACACCTATCGCTGCCAGAGTCAGTATACCGAGAGCTAAGGAGGGAAGCCGAGCAACTCGGTATACAAATTACAGACTTGATAAAAGTAATGATTAGAGAGAGTCTTGAAAGAAGAAAAGCTCAAAACAACTTCAGAAATAACAATGGTAACGCAACAACTTCAACGGATAAGAATCTTCTAGAAGAAATTTTAGGCAGACTCTATTACCTTGAAGGAATGCTCACAACGCTCTCAGAAACAGTTAAATTCTTAAGTTTCAAGATCGAAGAACTTGAAGCAAGTTCTTCTGAAGAACTAGGATTAGAACCAATAGTTATTCCGCCTAAGAGAGAATAAATATATTTCTATACAAAACAATAATATGCAATTATTGATGCATCAAGCATACTTAATGTATTCGTTCTTTATAGAAACTCTATCTAACTATGACAACAGTTATTGGGGCATTGAACACTACTGCTGAAGCGACACTACCTAACTGAATGTTCTCATTAACTGTTGTTCCTCTAGCACCAAGTATTACAGCATCATAACTTCCCTCAAATATCTCATTTAGTATCTCATTAGCTGGTGAACTTTTTAAAGGATCATATTCCTTTATTTTAAAGTCTATTAATATGTAGTGCTTTTTAAATCTTCTTCTTAACTCTTCCGGTACCTGTGTTTCAGTTCCCTTCGGTTTAGCATGTATAGCTACTACCTTACTCCCGTATCGCTGGGCAAAGTCAATTGCTAATTCGAGAGCTCTAAAGCTATTTTCACTACCGTCTACTGGTACTAATATTCTCCTAAACCTAAAACTAACAATATATGTTGGTGGTAGTGGTAATCCCATTTACCACCACCTCTTTAGACCTAGATTTTCATCAGTTATTCTCATACTATCTCTAGCTTTAGTAACTATTTTTAGAATAGCTCTTATAGCATCTACATTTTCCGGAATTACTATGGATTCTTGGTGAATACCTTGAACAAGTGTTAATTTCCTCCCATTTGTAATGGATATGGTATCTCTCCATATAACTAATTCCGGTATATCATATCTACTTCTTCCTAGATCTCTTGCCCATTCAATTAGCTCAGCTGTGCTTTTAATACTATGTTTCTCAGCTTCTATAAGGAGTATTCTCGGAGCCTTCTCAATAACCTCAATAATATCTTTCACAGTAGCTTCTTTAGATAACTCAATTCTCACAACATGTACATGCATTAGAGTTGTAGGAACTGCAAGAGCCACTGTGAGTATGGGTATGTGTGGTAGAACTCTTTGTACATCTATAGCATGGTGACTAGGTATATGTGGTGGATCTAGAGTAATAGCATTAATGGGTCCCTTCTTTATTTCTTTAGGATCTGCACCACGTCTAATAATAGTTGCAAATACGCTTCTAACTCCAAAGGTTTCTTCTAAAACACTAATTATTCTTAGGAGCCCTGTAGTGTTGCAACTAACAACTCTTACATAGCGTTTGCCAAGTGCTTTTTCATAATTACTCATAGCATTAAAGCTTATGTCAGCTACCTCTGATCTCTCACCTCCTTGAAAAATAGCTGGCTTTCCAAGCTTAATGTAAAGATCTTTATTCCTTGCACCAACTCCAGCTGGTGTTGCATCAATTACTATATCAGCTCTACTAATTAGCTCTTCAATAGCTCCAGAAACCTCAATACCATGATCTTCAAATGCTCTTATCTTATCTCTAGGTACATATAACTTATACTTCTTCTTGATAGCTATTAGAGCTTCGTAATTGGGTCTAGTCTTTGATACACCTATCACTTCCATATCCGGCTGTTTTGATATAGCATCAGCAACTCTCTTACCAATAGTTCCAAAACCGTTAATAGCTACCTTCACTTTCAACTCTCCCACCCAAGGAATTTTTTAGCTGATAACCTTAGAGCTTCAATAGCTGGTAAAGGCTCTCCAGCAAGGTATAGAAGAAGAGCTCCACCACCTGTTGATACATGGCATCTATCGAGAGGTAACTCCATTTCTGAAGCAATTGCTGATAAATGACCTCCACCTAAAATTACGTAAGCACCACTGGCTAAGGAAACTTCTATGAGCTTTCTAGTCCCTTCCCTAAATCTAGGATCCTCCATCATGCCCGTAGGTCCTCTTAAAACTACGATACTAGCTTCTGCTATGAGAGCTGAGTAACTCTTTATAGTTGCTGGGCCAACATCGGCTATTATTCCCTCAGTTCTACCTGCAGATTCAATAATTACTTCATTATCCTTAATTGTTTTGAAATCAATTGGTGTATCTATAGGTGCGCCCATAAGGAGTAATCTCCTAGCTCTTGGCACAAGTGTTAATAGACCTCTTTTTTCAAGGTACTCAATATTAGCTTTACCAATGTTTATTCCTCTAGCAATCATAAAAACTTGTGCAACAAGTCCTGTCAATAATATTCGGTCAGCAACTCTACTCTTTATTAAGTGCTCAATAATTCTCAATGTATCATGAACTTTACCTCCACCGAGAATGAATATTTTAGGTCTAAGTTCAGGGTTAAATATCTTATCAAGTGCATCTACTTCACGTTCCATAACTCTACCTGCACACGATGGTAGAACGAAAGGAAAGCCAACTAAACTTGGTTGACTTCTATGAGCTGTAGCAAATGCATCACAAACATATATATTGAATAATGGAGCGAGTCTTCGCACTAAGTAGCTCTTAGCGTGAATTTCTGGTGGAGCTTCGATTATTTCCTCTGATACGAACCTGACATTATCAAGAACTAATACCTCTCCTTTATCAAGTTCCTTAATTTTTCTCCTAGCTTCAGGTCCCATAACATCTTCAACAAAATGCACTTGAATACCTAGATATTTGCAAAGAAGCTTTGTATGTTGATCGAGAGGTATGAAATCACTACTACCAGGCCTACCCTGATGACTCATAATAACAACAGCGTTATTACGCTCAATTAACTCCTTAATAGTTGGTACATGTGCTCTTATCCTAGAATCATCAATGATTTTACCACTCTTTGGATCTATAGGAGCGTTAAAATCTACTCTTAGAAGTACTTTCTTATCCTTCGGATCTAAAGTTTCAATAGTTGGTATGGTAACACCCAACTACTTCACCCCTTGAATAAGCTCAAATAAATAGGAAGATGGGCAAGCCAGAGAATCATTAAAGAGAGTATCTTAAAAACAATTAAGGTTTACTTATAAACTAATTGAGTATACTAGGTATTATCAATATGTACATGTGGACTCGAATCCTTAACCAAACTTAATATCTCAGAGATCAAAAAGTACATGCGGACTCCGGTCCCGTGTAAACTAGCCCCGAGTCCCGGGGACAGATGTACACGGGGCGGGTCTGCCCCCGGTCTATTTTACATAGTTCTCATTCTTGAATTAAATTAAAGCTATGTAGTTAGAGTCAATTCTATAATTATGGATATATGCGACCTCTAAATCGTGGGAATGGAATTGCATCTCTTATATGTTCTAAACCGCATAACCACATAACCATTCTTTCTATACCTAGCCCGAATCCGCTATGGGGTACAGATCCGTATCTCCTTAAATCTAAGTACCATTTATAGTCATCAGGATTCATATTTTCCTCATCTATTCTCTTTATTAGTTTATCATAATCATCCTCTCTCTGACTACCTCCAATAATTTCTCCATAACCTTCAGGTGCTAAGAGGTCAAAACCCAGTACTACATTGGGGTTTGAGGGATCTAGTTTCATGTAGAAAGCTTTTATTTTCTTTGGGAAATGTGTTACGAAGAATGGTTTATTAAAGTCCTCTGTTAGAGCTCGTTCCTCATCAGCTCCTAAATCCTCACCCCACTCAATGCTAAATCCTTTCTTCTTTAACCTCTCAATAGCTTCTGTATATGTTATTCTTGGATAAGGTGTGTGAAGAGCAGTTTCAAGCTTTGATACATCTCTCTTTAGAAATTCTAGTTCCTTTAAGCGCTCTTCAAGAACTCTCGCAACGATATAGGATATTAGTTCCTCAGCAACTTTCATCATATCTTCCATATCAAACCATGCAGCTTCTAATTCCAGGTGCCAGTATTCAGCTAAGTGTCTCCTAGTTCGTGATTTCTCAGCTCGAAAACTAGGTGTTAAGCTCCATACCTTTCCTAGTGGGAATATTAATGCTTCTAAATAGAGTTGAGCACTTTGACTTAAGTAAGCCTTTTTCTCGAAATACTTTACCTCAAATAATGTTGCTCCACCCTCACATGCACTAGCGGTTAGGATAGGTGGTGTTACCTCCCACCACCCATTCTCAATAAGCCATTCACGAGCAGCTTCAAGTACTGTGTGTTTTACCTTCATAACTGCTGTAAGCTTTCTAGATCTTATCCATAGATGTCTATTATCTAGGAGAAAATCTACATCTTCAATACCTCTTAAGACAAAGGGTTCTGAAATGCTGTAAATCTCTAGCTCTTTAACTAGTACTTCCCA
>QMXA01000066.1 GCA_003661905.1 Thermoprotei archaeon
CACCACTTCTAACGCATTAACTTAAATCTCCTAGTTTATAAGCCCTAAATGGGGTTTTACTGTGTTTCCCATAGGAGGGAGAGACCTCGCAAAACAGTTAAGACAACTGAGAAGAATGGGTATCGATGTATCTATGCTTACAGGAGTTAAGAGGATAGTAATAGAATTTGAGGAAAAGGACATAATAATAGAGGACCCACAAGTTGCTGTAATAACCGTTAAAGGTCAAAAGATATATCAGATAATTCCAGGAACCGAGAAAGTTGTTGAAGGACCTAAGGAAGTTGCAGTAGAGATAAGCGAGGAAGATATTAAATTCGTTGCTGAACAAGCAGGAGTTAGCATTGAAGAAGCTAGAGCAGCGCTTTTAGAAACTGGAGGAGATATAGCTCAAGCAATAATGCTCTTAGAATCAAGAAGAAGCAAAAGTTAATGACTTAAGACCTGTAATAAGATCTTCAATACCTTCAGCAAGACTAAGAACCAGAGGTATTCCATCGAGCTCAGCTAGTTTTATAGCTAATGGATCAACACGTTTAGTGCCATGGAGAATTACTACTGCAGGCTTGACTGGTGCAACTCTTACAGCTATCATTGGTGAACGACCAGTAGATACTCTAGTGAATATAAGAGCTCTCTCAGTTGTTGTACCCATAATTCTCCAAAAGTCATTACCGCTCATGGATTCAATAGCAACTAAGCTATCAAGTACGGTATAGCCATAGATATTTCTTGCTAGAGGCATTGAGGTTAAGAGAGCTCCCTTAACAACTGCTATTAACTTATCAATAGCTACAGGTACTTCGAGTTCTCTAATATCTACTACACCTTCACTTAGAGGAATAATTACATTACTAAGCCTCTTTATACTAGGCCAGCCTCTTTCAGCATCAAGTTTTAGAAGCGCCTTAACATATTGCTTCAGAAACCTAGTTCCGGGTGTTCTTCGACCACTCTCATACTCACTAACAACACTTGGTGCAATACCCATAGCTCTAGCAACTTCAGTCTGTGTTAATCCAAAGAACTCTCTCCACTTCCTCATAGCTTTACCAGGTTTATCGCTAAGTACTATATCACCAGCTAATCTCGCAGCAATTAACCTTACTATGTAGTCACTCAACACTCTATACACCATAAGTGCTAATTAGGTTCAAAGCATATAAAGCTCACACAGATCGAAAACACCTTGGAGGTGCGGGCCCGTCGTCTAGCCTGGTAGGATGCGGGGTACACTCCGGTTCTTGGAGTGCCCGACTCGGGACCTAGGGCGAAAGCCCCCGTGGTCCGGGGTTCAAATCCCCGCGGGCCCACCACATCTCTACTCTATATAATGGTCTCAGCACCTAATTTCTCTAGATCTATTTCTGGACTTCTGAAGGCGAAGCTTATATCAAATAATACTTCAGCAGCACTCTCTATTGATGTTGCCGCCCATGACATTTTCTCTAAGATGCTTCTTATAATTAAATAAGTCTCATCAAGTCCATAGCTCTTGAATAGTAGTAAGTGATATCTTCTTATGTAATTATCAAATTCTCGAAGGGCATTGAGTATTTTATTAGCAAGTATTAGATCTCTTTCAATAAGAGCTCTCATAAGTCTATCAGTTATGGTTATTAACATTTCTGAGGATTCTTTGAGATAGTCAATAGCTTGGTCGAGTTTAGTTAATTGTTCTTCACTTAAGTTATTGAGCTCAAAGGCTGCTGCACTTAAGGCATCTCCAGCGTCTTCTAACGACTTAGCTATAGCTCTATAAGCAGTTACGAGAGATGTTGTTATACCTATTGCCTTAGCTAATGAAGTATCTTGGCTTGCTAATACAAGTTGTCTAACCGATAATGTATAGACTCTATCAAGTTCAGTCTCCAGTTCTAGAACTTCGGAGAAGAAGTGTTGTTTCTCTGCAATGCCTAGAACTAAGTGCTGTAACATAGACTTTATCAAATTACACATCCTACCTATAAGACCTGGGAGGCTATATTTAGTAGGATCAACAAAGAATTGAAGAGTTAATTTATTAGGACTTTGCCCTACTATTTCCACACCTATTAAACTCCTTGCCATTCTACGCAGAGTTTTGAGCTGCGGTTCTGTTAGGTAACCATCAATAACCTCGATGGTAACGGTATCGAATCCTATAACATAAGCAGCATAGAGCATTCTAGATACAAGCTCTTCGGAAGTGAGTTTACTTATTCTTATATAAATTGTCTTTCTTAATTTCTTGGTTTCATAAGTTAATGGCTTAACTTTTATTGAACCATCATCTAATACCTCGATTGCGACATTGTCACCAGGTTTTAAACCTACCTTTTTAACCCAGTCAGCTGGGAGAGACACCATTAGGGTAGAGCGTCCAAATTTCTGGACACGTCTAGTTCCTGTATATTCCAATACTATCACCTATGTGTAGAAATAGTAAAAACTTATTTAAAAATCTATGTCTAAATTAATTCATTACTGATACACTACTTATACATATATCGCTAGATACAAGCAAGCATGTACTCAGGTTTATAGTAAATCCATACCTATTCTTTTCATGAAATCGAAGATTGTTAAACTAATTACTTCTCCTCTCCTTATTCTTACAACTATATTGGATTCTGTTAAAATAGATTCATCAGCTTCTTCAACGTCCTTACCGAAGTTTATATAGAGTATATCATTTTGTCTATCATATTCAAACCATATATTATCAAGGTTCTGCAACCTTACGATTAAGCTCCGCTCCTTCTCATTCTCCATAAATCTTATCACCATACTCTGTTCTAGTCTAGGGACATATAGTTCTTCCTTAGCTATTTGAGTTTAAGTTAAGATAGACAATGGTGGTGTTAATAATTCAATTCTGTCTTTAGGAACCATCATTGTTAATGCTAATTCTAATTTCATATCTCTAGATTTCATCATTAACTCTAATGCCAATGTCATGCCTTTCTCAACTAATACATCAGAATGCGGGGTGATTATGGGGTCCTCAACTAGTTCTACACCTATACCATGAAGATCTATAAATACTTCCTCTTCCTTCCATAATTGATCAAGGATATTGACTACACATAGTCTCAATTCTTCACCTGTAGATAATTCATTTAGAGAATTTAGAGTAGATTCAGTAATTTTATTCCACAGTTCCTGAGCCTTTGATGTTTGGGGAATAGTTGAGGCTATTAGTATCTTAAGCACTCCACAATTTGTAATGACTCTGAACCTTACTGTATTTGCATTTCTCTCACATGAAATAGTTATTGAGTTAACTGTTTCAGGAAGATTCTCTAATAAACACTTCCTAATGTTACTCAATTTTGAAGATTTTATCTTATTTACACATTCCTCGATGACGCAATTAATAGAGGTACAGCATTTTCTAAGATTATTTAGATCTTCATCGATCTTTATTGTTCTTATCTCTGAAATTATGTGCGAAGCGTCTATGCAGGATATGTTTAGATTCCTTGTATGATCATGAATTTCTCTAGATATTTGACTACTAATATACTTCTCATCTATTCCTATGGTTCTAATTCTACGAGACAAAATTTTTAACATCTGAAGAGTTGCCTCAATAGATGAAGAAGTTATTAATGAATAAGTAGGGGTTTGGGGAGGATAAGGAGAGTATTTAAGAATTTTCAGCGCGTCATTTTCAGGAATTTCATTTATGTAATGAGTTATTAAATATGCATCGTCATGTAACACTATAATCGTTGAATCCCTAACTTCCGAACCAACTATGTATGAGGTATTTAGAGAATTCATAATTACTAGAGCATCTATATTAGCTTCAATCATTCTATGTCTTATGTTCTTTAAAATTTTTAAAGAACGCATTTTCTTGAGCCTCACATAGTATTGTAATTCATAGTGTTCTCTAATCTCTTCTATTTAAGTTGTGTTTTAAGAATCCTCTCTCTATAAGCATTTTAAGAGCTTTCCTCAAAACCCTTCTGATACGCCATCTACTACGCAAATTACCGAATAGCTCAATGGCTACAGATCTTATGCTATTTCTCCTTGCTACTGCCTCTAAAATCCTATAATCATCCCTACCCAAATCTTTTCTTAAATACCTCATAGCTAATCTAGCAATATCTGCAGGTTCAAGTCCTAGATAGGGGTCTTTAGGTAATAGTTCATTGAATTTCTGTATAACTTCAAACTCTATTATAGTTACTAAATCATCATCCGATATTTTTGTTTGATAAACATCTTCTAGGTTTCTTAGCAATTCCTTAACAGATGGAAAACCATCCTTCTTAGCATCTTCATCTGTAAGTTCATTTACCTTCTTAACTATTACATTTTTCATCTTGATTTTGGCTATAGGTTTACCTCCGCCATGAATTATCATCTCTTTGTATCTAGGAATGACTCTACCAAGCCTAATGGTTGTTGTTTTCTTACCTTGTAGTATTAGATCTACAAAATCTCCTTTAACCATTATATGTCTCCTTAAATATATTGGTTTTCTAGGCTTTGGCATAGTACTTACCCTTTTCAAATCATAGATCTTCTACTGTTTTCCAAAATCTTACTTGATTGAAGCTTTTTAGCTACTCTCACCGTAATAGTCATGAGGGTTCTTCTGATGACTAAGTGGCTAAGACTAAGTGGCTTGGGTACTGCGATACTCATGATTGTTATAGGTATTGCGATACTCATATACATAGTTATTGTAGCTGTTAATGAATTCTTCATATATAAAGCATCATTACCCACAGGCTCATTAGAAACTATACTTGGACAAGCAGCTGGAGTACTTATAGAAGCTGTAATAAGATTAGCCTTTCTAGGTGTTGCACTGGCTGCAAGCACAGCATTACTCAGATATGGTGTTGAACAGTATCGAAACATATTATCTACAGGTACTCCTCCCAAAACTAAGGAAGGGAAAGAATAATAGATATAATCCCATATAGAGGCGATAAATATGTTTAAGTTTGGTATAGAAATAGGGATATATATTATAACAATACTAATGATCATAGCATTCCTAACTCCTCTGGTCAAGTTCATGTATGAAGTTTCTCAAGGTTCATTGAGTTTTAAAACCCATATTATTAGAGAGAAGAGTATATTCAATCTAAATATTGAAATGATCTATAATGGATCTGAAGTCCTCGAAAAAACAGTTCTTGAATTAAAGTTCTATAAAGGAGATCAAATAGTAATTAATAAAACATATGATCTAGGAACATTAAAGAAAGGTGATAGAAAGATGATTTCCATCGAAATCCCTGAACCTATCCATGCATTTACGGCTATGGAACTTCAACTAAAATGTGTAGTTACAAATCTCTACCCAATAGCCATAAGCTACAAGCAAATTCTTGGTAGGTGAGAGAGTGAGTATATGGAAGTACATATCTGATGCTCTTAGAGGTATTTCTAGAGGTATAGTAATGATTCTTGCCATAATGCTATTTGCAGCCATTATTGAATCCGGTATTGAGGGAGATTTGAGCTTAGCTAAGATATCTCAACACATGTACATACACCCAGCATTACTTCTCATAATAGTGCTATCCTCTGTAGCGAATAGTTTAAAAAGAACATTCATAGGATTAGTACTTAATGTTTTAACATCAATATATAGCTTAGGAATTATACTTCTATTCTTAAATGGAGGCATTTTAGAAGCTGAGTATAGCTTAGAATATGCAGAAATTAAGGTAATAATCGATATAAGAATATTGATATTAGTATTCTTTATAGTATGTATAGTTCCTCTATCACTTTTAGCAATATATAGATATTTTGAATCTCAAGTAAGAGGAATTGAGAGCTATGAACAATGATATAGCTACGAGATTAAGTAATAAGCTTTGGAAGAGAGCTAATCACTTACTTGAATTAGCGAATCTCAGTCTTGATAAAGGTTTTTATGATGTATCATGCTCTGTAGCTCTAAAGGCTGCAAAATTAGCTCTTATATCGTTAAATTTAGTAATATGTGATAAAATACCTAGAACTAGCTCTCTGAAACAGCTATTTAGCACTATAACGCAAAACACTAATGAGAATATCAGAGAAATAATCATTGAGTTTATGAAAAAGTACCGAAAAGATATTACTAGGCTTGAATCTTCAGATACTGAATTAGTACTGTCTATAGATACCAAAACTAAGGAGCAAGCTACTCATTGTATTAGCATAGCATATAGCATAATGAAGTTAATACATAAAATACTAGAGGCTATGAGGGATGATTCATAGATG
>QMXA01000067.1 GCA_003661905.1 Thermoprotei archaeon
ATGATGATAATAATATTAGTCATTGTTATTCTAAGCTGGATAACTACTGCAAAAGTAGTTCGTGCTCATACACTATCAGTTATGGAGAGCTTATTTGTTGAAGCAGCTAGAGCTATTGGTGCAAGTAATCTACACATAATGTTAAGGCATGTATTACCTCATGTATCTCCAATGATATTATCTAGTATGGCTCTAAATGTTAGAAACGCAATATTATTCGAAGCAGCTCTAAGCTTCCTCGGACTAGGAGACCCAGCTAATGTAAGCTGGGGAACAATACTATTCTTCGCTAGAAGAGCAGGTGCTTTTGCGTTAGGAGCTTGGTGGTACATAGTACCGCCAGGATTCTTAATAATGATGACTGTCCTAGGATTTACACTTATATCAATCGGACTTGATGAGGTGATAAATCCAAGATTGAGAAAAATGTAATAATGCAAATGTGAAATTATAGATAATAAATTACTATTCACAACTCTTTACAATACAATAATAAAATAATGCCACATGGTCGCCTGTCACATAAACTCCAAGACTTCAAATCTATTATAAATAATGTTTGTATCAATTCACTACTAGAAGTTATAGTGTTTCATGAGAATTTCACGTATATCACATTGACTAATAAAAGCATTGCCTAGAGTATACAATTAACTTTACTCATGGAGGGTTCCCTAGGGTATAGATGCCGAGTACCTTTATTATGGCACTTCTCAAGTGTATTAATGAGAGTAAATGATCTAATTAATACTTTAGAAAACGACGGTTTTCATATAGTTAGGATTTACATTATGAAGGGATTGTAGAGTACATTGATTAATTATAGAATTTTAATCCACGAAATTCTAGTATAGTTCAGAATAAATTACTCTACGGTTCAAGTTATGAAGAGTAGAGGTATTGGTTCTCATATATTTTCTAGAAATAGGGATAGTAGAGAAGTTGTTGTTATTGGGGAATATGGTATAGAGAAGGCTCTAAGTAGATCTACAATTAAGGCTCTTTTAGCAATTCTAGTGCTTCTTGTAATACTTCCATTACTCATTATGGAAATGGGTTCATATGCTCTTACATTTTTCTCATTAATTCTCATGGTGGCGGTATCATTAATAGCTATGGTAGAGTATAGAAAGGATAAAGAAGCTTACAGAGTTCTAACATCATTTATAGAGAATATCGCAATAAAAGGTGATACACTCATAATTCATGGAAGGAAAATGGAATTAGGACATGGTAGGTTCTATAGTAGGGCTGTGTATGGAAGAATTTCCCGTATTAGAAATTTCTTCTACATCTCCAATAAATATAGATCTAATATCATAGAGCTAGAGAGAGTTAGTAAAGAATTTACACTACTTTCAGACTTCATGGGTGATTATGCTAATATTCCAGGGGTTAAAGTATTGAGTAAGCCCTATGAAAACGTAATACTAGGCATTATAAATCCTAAGACCATGAAGCTCAGGGTAGAACCTCAAACACTTATTCTTCAAGCTAAGGGCAAGACCTTAGCTGAAGCAAGACTGAAGATCGAGAATAGTAAGATCAGAGCTATACTCTATGCATATCCAGGAGTGCGTGGAGTAGTATATCTGAAACTACATGGTGGGGTACCAGAGAGAAGAGTTAGTATAACTCTAGGCTCTGTAGGCCCTGGAGAACAATGCACTGTAGTGAAACATTTTCTACCTAGTAAGGAGCTATTAATAATAACTCATGAGAGGCTCTTCACTGTAAGAAGTTTAAGGGATAGAGTAGGTATCTATGATCCCTTACTTATATCAGGTTTTGGCGAAGGGAATTATAAATTAAAACTAGTTCTCAAGAGAACTCTACATTCAGCATTATCGAGTGAAGCAAGGATATTTCTTGAACATGTAAAGTAGAGAGCATATATGAATTAAATTCTTAACCAAGAAAGATTGCGAATCATTGCTGAATAGTAAAGAGTGTAGAACATATAAAAAGCTAAGAGATTTAATGGAAGGATATTGCTTTAATCATAGCCACCAGTCATTCTCCTCATTTGCTCTCTCATCTGTTCCTTCTTCACAGCTTCAAGATGCTCCATATCTCCTTTAATTCCCTTAAGTCTCTTTGATAGGTTAACAACTGCTTCTTCAGGTCCATAGCATACTAGTATATCACCAACACGTATTTCAGTATCACCTCTAGGTGCTCCAATGAACTTCTCTTCACCATTTACCTTCCTATATATTGATAGAACTAAAACACCTTCTTCATCAAGTTTTAAATCTCTTAATGTTCTGCCAGCTAACCAACTATTCTCTCTGATCTTGATTTGAGATATTGTGAATCCCTTGCTCAGACCTAGGAGCTGTTCATAATCAAGTATCTTTATGTGAGTAAATCTCTCCAACGCTCTCTCAATAAGCCAACTTAAACCTCTATCAACGAGTTTTGATTTAGCAAAGATAAATAGAGCTACTAAGCCTATAGCAAGCCATATACCTCTTTGGATCATTTCTATAGGTGTTCTACCCACGAATGTCAGTACTAATGTAGCCATAGCCGAAGTTATTCCAGCACTACCTAGTAACATAAGTATACTTACTATTCTCCTTCTAACAGGATGTGAAACTACGTATTCAGATTCTGACGTAGTAAAACCAACACCTGAAAAAGCTGATTGAGCTTGAAAAGCTGCTACTTCTCTAGATAATCCAGTCATTTTAAGAGCAACCATACCTATCCTCACAACAATTATTGAGAATAGAACAACTAATAGAAACGTTATTAAAGCGATCATACTATGTTATCACCTACTTAAATCAATACCCATCATTAACTTATCCATTCAGATTATATATAACTTAAATAGACATCATCATACATATTAGTGATGAGGAATGATTAGGATCGGTATATCTGAACTTAAAGAGCTATTGAGAAAAATTGATGGTAAGAGATATAGCATGTACAAGAAACTAAGAAACTTAGTAATAAATTACGATGTGGCAAAAGCTATCTTAACTAAGATACAGGGAGATCCCCACGCACCACCATCAATAATGGAGATAACCATACCTAGTAAAGTACATAAGTTACCAAATAAATTCCTTAGAGGGGAATTCCAAACACCACTTACAGATTATATAGCTAGAGTTCTGTATAGAGTTACAAGAAAATATAGTAGAAAGTGTGGTTCAGGATATAGTTGTTATATTGGAATTCCAAAGCCAGGTCCTTGGATTTTAAAGAGATCTTGCGTAGGGGTGAAGAATGGAGACATAGTTCTAAGAATGTACATAGGACTACCAGCTCGCAATAGGAGAGTTCTAGGTAATAAAGCAAGTGAATTACTCATAAAACACACATTAGGAATTGTAGATACAATAATAGAGCTACGTAGTAAAGTAGGTGAAATTGAGAAACACATAGAATGTTACATTGATCAAGAATATCTCAGACAATGGCTATATAGAAATAACTACATGTTCTTCATAGCGGATAGAAGTATACTACCGAGGGAGTCTAGTTTATCAGAAAAACCTATGAAAAATGCTATCCTATTCAAATCGCCTCGACCACTTAGAGTAATAGTAAGGTTACCTAGTGGTAAGCAAATTACTGGTATGGCTATGCCCATGGGAATTGCGGTAATAACAGGTGGGGGTTATCATGGCAAAACAACACTTCTGAAGGCTATTCAGAATGGAATATATAATCATGTAAAAGGTGATGGTAGAGAATACATTGTTTCAAGAAAATACACAGTAATAATTAGAGCAGAGGATGGTAGAATAGTATCGAATGTTGATATATCAAGCTTCATAAATAACTTACCTACAGGTGAAGATACATTAAAATATAGTAGCTTAAATTCAAGCGGTTCAACGAGTATGGCTGCATCAATAAATGAGGCTATTGAAGCTAATGCTGAAGTAATACTAATGGATGAAGATACGAGTGCAACAAACTTACTATTCAAAGATGAAGTGATGAGCAAGGTAATAGCTAAAGAACCCATAAAACCACTACATCTACAAATAAGAGACTTAGCTAATAAAACGAAAATAGGTATAGTAATAGTAACAAGTGCATCTTCATCATTCCTAGATGTAGCAGATAGAATTATACTAATGGAGAACTATATCCCAAGAGACATAACTACAGATATAAGAAAGTACGCAGCTCCTAAATCAGAACTACCATATAAATCTCCAAGAAGTAGGGTATTTCATGGAATAAGAGGACTAAGAAAAATACGTGCTAAGGATTATAGAATAGTTACTGAGTATAGTGATGGTATAAGATTTGAACTAGATCTAGCATATTATTCAAGAATTGTTGAAAAAGGCCAAGTAAAATTCATAGCGTATATAGTGAAGAAGCTAGCTAATTTAGAAAGACCCATGAGCATTCCTAAGTTAATAAATTACGTAAATGAGTTGATTAGCAATAAAGGATTCTCAGCATTCATACATCCAATACCACCAGATTTAACTACTGTGGATGGATTTGATGTAGTATGGGTTCTTAACAGGTTATATAATGCGGTTTTTATACAAAGCAAATAGAATTATCAATACTTAATTATTTCGATACTTAAATCTCGTGTATAGATCGTTACATTCATGATCTAATAGCTTAATTAATATTACATTCTTGCGAATAATTTATCGCGAATAATCATCGTTTCCATAATTATGAGCTGAGTTAGAACTTGCTAAAGTAGTTTATTAATTAGATTCATAATTATTATAGTTAGAATTACATATTGGGAGATGCTAAATGGAGGAAGAGCATAAGAGTATTAGAGAGGAAGTGTTTGATTGGTTTGAAGAGGCTAAAGCTGATTTGAAACGTGCAATAAGGTCTCTTAATAATAAGGATTATAGTCTCTCATGTTATATGTCTCAACAAGCAATAGAAAAAGCGTTAAAGGCGTTAATAATAGGTTTAAAGCATAAGAGACCTCCTCATGTACATGACTTAGTAGTATTATATGAGTATGTTAGAGATTTATTACCATTGCCTAGAGATGTTATTGAGAAACTACCTGAAGTATCACAGTACTATGTTACTGCAAGATATCCTAATGTAGGTTTACGTAGACCATCAATAAGCTTTAGTAAACTTCAAGCTAATAATGCATTAGAGGTTGCTAAATATGTCATTAGAAAAGTTGAGGAAGTTCTCAGTACCACATAAAATCATTGAAGCAATAGAGAGATTTGTAAAAGCCATTAGAGATAGGTATGATGATGCAGAAATATATTTGTTCGGAAGCTATGCTAAAGGCACTTGGGTGGATGATAGTGATGTTGACATCATAGTTATATCCAAGCATTTCAGCACAATGCAATTAGAAGAGAGAATAAGAGCGCTTAGAATACTGGCAAATAGTAAAATTCCATTCCAAATACTTGCATATACACCTGAAGAATTTAAAAAGGTATTGAGGAAAAGTATCGTATTGCAAGATGCAAGAGAGTATTGGATTAAGCTATGAATGACTAGCATTTATATATTAAATGATTATATGCTCTTAATTAAAGTTCAGAGAAGATAATCATTCTTCGTATGAATTGATAGCTAGTATTTAAAAGTCTCTATGCTTTGATGCTCTCAGGACAGTTCTTACTAGGACTTATTTAAGTACTAAACATAGTCCCTTCATAAATTTGAAATAGCTGTATGAGTAGATCCTAGGGAACATTATTATAACATTGTGTATTATAGAGTTCTTGGGTAGTTTATATGACTAAAGCTCTTTGTGCTAAAATAACTGTTTTAGTCGATGACTATGCTGGTTATGATGTTAGAAATCTCTATGGCCAGCATGGGTTATCAATACATATAGAGTATATTGATAGTGGAGGTAAAACACATAGAGTTCTCTTTGATACTGGTCAATCTGCAGAAGCTATACTTCACAATGCTCGATTGCTAGGTATAGATTTATCTAAAGTAGAGGTCATAGTCCTATCTCATAATCACTACGACCATACTGGAGGTCTTCTAGACGTATTAAAAAAGATCAATAAGCGCATACCAGTTATATTACATCCAGATGCTTTGAAACCATCTGTACATCTAAGTAAGTATGGTATTAGATCTGTTGGGATGCCATTCAGCATTGGAGAAATAGAGAAGCTAGGAGATATAGTACCTCTTAGAGATTCTGCAGAGATTTTACCAGGTATGTATTTCTTAGGTGAAATACCTCGTTATA
>QMXA01000068.1 GCA_003661905.1 Thermoprotei archaeon
ATTTGAAGGTAGTGTAACTTATGTCTCTGATACTCCGGATTTCTGGAGAAGAGATGAAGCACCATATCCAATGCATGGAGAAGCTTTTACTGGAGAACCAGCATATTTCCACCACATAGTTTCAGCTGCAAAATTACTCATGGAAGAACTAGGTTTAAGATCCTCAGACTTTGACTATGCTGTCTTCCATCAACCAAATGGTAAGTTTCCACTAAGTGTAGGTAAGAAACTAGGTATACCAAGTGAAAAAATAGTTCCGGGACTCGTCACTCCTTGGATAGGCAATACATACAATGGATCAATGCTTATAGGACTTGCTAAAGTACTAGAAAATGCCAAACCAGGACAGCGAATATTAGCAGTAACTTTTGGTAGTGGAGCAGGTAGTGATGCTTTTAGCATTGTAGTCAAAGATGGTATTGAGAAAAAAACAAAACTAGCTCCCACAGTTGAGTACTTCCTAAAGAATAAAGTATATATTGATTACTCTGAGTATGCTAAGATGAGAGGATTGATTAGGAAATATAAACTATGAGGAACATACGTGAATAAACATACTTCATCTCTTGATGAGTATGTTGAGAAACTAGCTAAAGGAGAGTTAAGTTTAGAAGAACTTGATGAAATTTTAAAAAGTGGAAACTTAGCTACGGTAATAAGGAGGAAATTTTTAGAAAGGAAATTCAATATAGTTCTATCAGCACTAGCAAGTACTATTATAGATTTCGATGAGCTTTCAAAAATAGATATTAAAAACACAATAGGTGCAATTCAAATACCACTTAGCATAATAGGTCCCTTCATGGTAGAGGGTACTAAGATTAAAGGAGAACTGTATATTCCATTAGCTACATTAAACAAAGATGTTATAAGTAATGCTAAAAGAGGTTTAGAGATTCTCTCACTAAGCAGAGTTATTGAAACTAAAGTCTTAGATAATTCATTAATTGCCTCAATAACTATGCATGTGAATAACAACTCATTAGTAAAGTTAGCTAATTGGGTTAGAGATCATATATATAAATACGTGAAGTCCCTAAATCTTCGACCTAATCTCTCTAAAATACTTACACACATAGATAGAGACCTAGTAAAAATTAACCTAGTTTTCGAAGTCGATAGTGAACTGAATGAAAGTGCATTCATAGAAATTATTAAAGGCCTATGTAATGATTTAAAGATTAGATCTCCATATAAGATTCTCTCAATATCTTTGAAATCTATATTGTATAACATGTCAGTAATTGCTAGAGCTACGATTAGAGCTCAGAGATTTAAAGATTACATAGATAAAATCTTCACACAATTCAATGAAGATGACGTTGAAAGCTTAACTGCATTACTAGTAGCCATAGGCCGAAATGTTGCAAATACTTTATATGTTACTAAATATCTCTGGTTTTCTCCAAGGGATAAAGAATTGGAAGCCTCCTTGCTACTCTCCAATCTCAGATTGGAAATTATTAATAAAATTCCTCAACTTCCTACTCAACTAGAAGTCTTGAGAATACTAGATATAATTAATAATTATTTCTTGGATTACTTTAAATTAGCAGAAATAATTGCAGTTCTACTACTAGCTGAAAATATCGGTTCTATAATTGCATAGAATACTCGGCATGTAAGGTCTACCGAGTTTGAGCATATAACTCTACCTAGCCATTTCACTTATTTCTTTAAACTTTAAATTAGTATTCTAGGAGGGAAATAATGTATGAAAAATTAATAGTTAAATTATTAACAAGTTTTAGTCCTGAAGACGTAATAACTGTTGAAAAACTATCTAAGAAGCTAGACATATCAAGGACTACTGCTAAAAACTATGTAAAGAAATTGCTTAGTCTAGGAATTCTTGAGAGAATGAAGGAAGGATATTCCATGACCAGAGATGCTGTCAAGCTTAGAGAAACGATTTTAGCTCTTAAGGATAGATCCGGTATCGCTGAAGCTCCATATATGTTTACGGATCAAAGCGGTATTCCATTACGGCTACAGGTAAAAAGTATTGATCAACTCTATGCAGTTTTCAAATATCGTCTTGTCCCAGAAAAGCTGCTTATGCACCATCTTAAACAAGGTTACATACAGGCATGGCTTAGAGACTCTCTAGGCGCTATAGATCTTGCGGAGCTACTAGATAAGGCATGTAGGATTAGCTATGATGAAGTAATTGAAGTTCTTGAAAGGTATGTAGCATTATTAGCAGAATTGAGTCTTATTTAATTTCTCTATCCCCTGACTCATATTTCGACTTTACCTGCATTTTTTCACAATCATAGTTTTCAAGATCTAGACATAGTCTTTTAGCAATTTCACATAGCTGAGATATAGGTGCTATTGCTCGGCTACCTCGCTCCGTAATTATTATAGCAGCAGAACCCACAATTTTGACTATAGCTCTTTCTAAGAATTCTTTTCTATCTTTATAATTAGTTTTAACCACAAGGAACCCACTATGAATATATCTCAGTTATAATATCATGTTCATGGGGTTAAGTTAGTTAATAACTTCAGCCTCGTTCTCTTTCTTTCTATTCACTATGCTTGGAGTCGCTGTGTCTATGAATTCCTCATATACTCCAGTATCTAACTCACTTATTGCTTCTCCTAATGGCTTACCCATTTTTCTAAGTTTAGCTGCTAATCCACCCCATCTCTTTCTAAATTTGGATGGGACTAGAGGTCTCACTCTCTTTGTACTAGCCCTTGGTACATAGCTAAGTTCCATTCCTGGAAGACCAAAGGCTCCATCAGGTAGCTCTATGATTTCGTCCTTCTCAATAAGCTTTATAAGTACTTTCCTTAACCTATCTTCTCCAGCAATACCACTAAATACTTCTCGTAGCTCTCTCCATGTCATTGGTTTGCCCTTTCTCTTAATTACATCCTTGACTAGGATTTCTAACTCCTCATCAGTAGGAGCTTTCATTACCACTACATCTTCATCTTCATACATTACTCTTAATTCTACCATTTATGCCACCCCCTTAATATAGAAAGTTTTGCTATGTTGTATATAAACCTTCCCTCCTAGACTACGATTAATTTATTTAAATAAAAATTCTTACAGTTATTGGAGTTGAGTTTAGATATTACGAGGTGCTGGTATGGACGAGGTTTATAAATGTACTAAATGTGATTGGTCTATTAGTATTGAAAGATATATATGGCGTTGTCCTCGTTGTAATGCTCCAATTCAAATAATAAGTGATAAGCATTTAGAGATTAGTCTTAAGGATTTAAAACTAGGTAGAGGAATCAATGGTTTCATATCTATTCTACCTAAACTCATTAGAATGAGTCCTATATCATTAGGTGAAGGATCAACTGCTATAGTGTTAAGAGAGGTATTAGGTGTTAAGATATTATTTAAATTAGAATATCTTAACCCAACAGGAAGCTTTAAAGATAGAGGATCAGCTACAACCATATCTGCAGCTCTCTCAACGGGTATAACTAGAGTTATTGAGGATTCCTCAGGTAATGCAGGTCTTTCGATAGCTTGCTATGCTAGCGCTGCTGGTATTAGCTCAAGAATCTATGCACCAATTGATGCACCTAGAGGTAAGATAGAGCTTATGAAGCTTTTTGGAGCAGATATCAAATTAATGCCCACAAGAAATGAAGCTGCAAGAGCTGCAATATTAGATAAGGAAGGTATATATGTTGGTCATAGATGGAATCCATATGCTATAGAAGGTGTGAAGATAGAGGCTTACGAATTAATAATGCAACAAGATCAAATTCCTACAGCAATCATAGTGCCAACAGCAAGTGGTATGCACATTCTAGGTCTATATAAAGGATTCAAAGAACTAATAGAAAGAGGAGATATAAGAGAAATGCCTAGATTCTATGCAGTACAACACGAAGATTACTCACCTCTAGCAATAAAACTAGGTAGGAAGGATTATTTAAAAAGAGAATCTCCACAAACAATAGTTAATGGACTTAGATTAACAGATGTGCCAAGAATTGGGGAAATAGTAAATGTTATTAAAAGAAGTGAGGGTGATGTAGTACTAGTAAATGACCATGATGTAGTTCAAGCACTTAAAGTACTTATACACATGGGGTTCGTAGTAGAACCAACAAGTGCTACAGCATATGCAGCCCTGAACAAACTAATTAACGATGGAATAGTTGAGAAAGGAGAAACAGTAGTAATACCTCTAACAGGATCAGGACTCAAAATGACGAAGAAACTTATCGATGTATTACCTAAGTAAGAATAAACTTTAGAAGCTCGTTACTCACGTTAAGTACATGGGTAATGAAATTCGAGGTGTGATTATTGACCAGATATGATGCCAAAATATCATATAAAATAAACATTAGAGATGCTATTGTAGAGATCCTTAGAACAGCCCGAAAATTCTTCAAATATAGGGAATTGGAAGATGTATTAGAATTACCAGCACCCGTTATATGGAGATATATTAGTGGAGAAGTTAAGCCTAGTGTTGAAAGGGCATACGAAATTCTAGATAAAGTTAAGAAAAGAAAGTTGATAAAGGAGGTTCTGAGAAGAGCTGTTGCTAAAATTGATGGAGATCTAATTAATCTATATACCATAGTTTATAACATTGACTTATTGAAACTAGCAGCTGTTGAAGCCTATATAGAATTCTCAAATTTTAATCCATCAACAATACTAACTGTTGAAACTGATGGAATACCTTTGGCTGTAATGACAGCTGCTTACATGGGGACAAAAATTGTTGTTGCTAAGAAACGTAAGGAGATAGGATTCGAGGATTACTTAGAAGAGACGTACCTAGCTTTTGACCCACCCTCACTAATAACGCTTTATGTACCTCACGATGTACTAGAAGAGCGAGATAGAGTTCTAATAGTAGATGATGTTTTGAGAAGTGGAAGAACTAGCAAAGCTTTAGTCAATTTAGTGTATAAGGCGAATGCTGAAGTAATTGGAATATTTGCTTTACTTGCAATTGGAAGTAGGTGGAGATCACAATTGGAGGACATAACACCTAAAATACACATTCTCTATGAAATTGCTCAAGGATAGCTTACTATGCTTAGCTGTAGTCAGATATGTATCGACTACATAGCTTCAAGAATTATACTAGGTATAATTCTTGAACCATTATCGTGGCCTAAACCAGGGAATGTAGGGCCTTCAAAATATTATCCTGATTTAAAGTTAGAGGATTTCATAGCTTCTGCATTAATTTTATACCCTAGACTCAGAACTCTAATCCTCACTTCTTCATTAAATAAGAATCATAATTTTTGTTACTGGCTAAAGAACTTAGTTAGTCTAGTTTCAAGTGTACTAAATAAAAATGTCATATTAGGAACTCTGATACTAGTAATTCCCATAGCTATGGGTGTAGGCAGACATTGTAATGAATTCTGTAGGGATATGAGAGCAAGCATAAATAAGCTTAGATCTTGGAGTCAAGAATCTTTAGTATTATCGTTTTCGGAAAATGCTAATGATTTTCTTGAAGCTATAGCTATTTCAAAAGCATCTATACCCAATTACGAAGGATCCACTCCATCAATTAGTAAAAGGCAAGTAATTACAGTAGAGGAACTTATACATGCTTGTAGTAAATGGGATGTGGTATGCTATGAATTGAGTAAGGGATTCGAATTAACTACTTCTCTTGCAGAGAAAATCGCTAAGCTTGTGAGGAGAGGGTTGAGTCTTACTAGAGCTATTGCACAAACATATCTAGAAGCTCTAACAGAGATAATCGATACTCATATTGTAAGAAGGCATAGTATAGTTCAAGCATTAAGAACTCAGTTATTAGCACTATTAGTTAATAAAGAACATGAAAGCAACTTATTAAATGTATTAGATAAGGAGTTACGTCGAAGAAGAATAAATCCAGGTACACTTGCAGATTTAATTGCTACAGCTACTGTCCTGTATTTATTATCTGAATCAGAAAATGACATCACAGCACTGCATTGGTGATTACTTGTATTTAATTCATGTAGGATCAATAACTCCTAATCCCGTGACTTGTAAATATTTAAGTTATGTAATTGAAACTTGTTATAAAGATTCTTCATGTTTAGGAATAATGATATCGGGTGGCTGTGGCTTTTGTTATCGAGAATTGTTAAGAGCTAAATCTTTTAATCTTAGAGTATTAGCTATAACGAACTGGCTTGATGATGTATTTTCCATCA
>QMXA01000069.1 GCA_003661905.1 Thermoprotei archaeon
CATAAGAGGGTATAAGTGTAGCTATCAATGTGAATAATTAATTCCAAATTATAGAAATAGTAAGATAGAGATTAATCCAGATCATTAACTGTAGCGATTATTTCAAATTTAGGAATACATAAGGCAGAGAAAAGTTTAAATATCTTACGCCGAAAAGCTTATATAGGTCGATCCATGGAGATCACTCCCTAATAAGAATCAGGAGGTGTTAGTTTTGTATTTTGATAAATTAACAAATGGTGGCAGCGAATATGAGTGTCCGCCAGATAAGATTGTATTTGATGAGGAGCGTGGAGAATACATATGTATAGAAACAGGTGAAGTAATAGAAGAGCGAGTAGTAGATAGAGGCCCTGAATGGAGAGCTTTTACACCAGAGGAGAAAGAGCGAAGAAGTAGAACAGGGTCCCCAATAACACCAACAATTCATGATGGAGGTCTTACAACAATTATTGATTGGAGAGATAAAGATGCAACTGGGAAGAAGCTAGAACTTAAAAAGCGTTTGGAAGTTATGAGATGGAGAAAATGGCAAATAAGGACTAGGATTCAAAGTAGCATAGATAGAAATTTAGCACAAGCAATTGCTGAGTTAGAGAGAATAGCTGATCAACTTAATTTGCCTAAACCAGTAAAGGAAGAGGCTGCAATTGTTTATAGAAAAGCTGTGGAAAGAGGTCTTGTAAGAGGTAGAGCTATTGAGAGCGTAGTAGCGGCAGCTGTATATGCAGCATGTAGAAAGCACAGAATACCAAGAACATTAGATGAAATAGCTAAGTATACGAAGACAGGTCGTAAAGAGGTTGCACGATGTTACAGATTACTCTTAAGAGAATTAGATTTAAGGATACCAATAGTAGATCCTAAGGACTTTGTACCAAAAATTGCCTCGGTTCTAAGATTAAGTGGTGCTACAGTAAGATTAGCCATGGAAATTCTAGACAAAGCTAAGGATAGAGGTGTAACAGCAGGTAAAGATCCGGCAGGATTAGCTGCTGCAGCAATCTATATAGCGGCTTTATTAAATGATGAGAGAAAGACTCAGAAGGAAGTTGCTAGTGTAGCTGGTGTTACTGAAGTTACTGTCAGAAACAGATACAAAGAACTTGCTAAGCTTCTTGGAATACAATTACCACAGCAATGAATAATTAACTAAGAATTAAGGCGAAAAAGAATATTTGTTTTTGATCTATTCTTCTTCTATGAATACTATGTTCTCGGGATTGAATCCTAGCTCCCTGACAAGTATTTGCTTAATTTTCCAGCGGTGATCTCCTTGAAGCTCTATCCTTCTGTTTTTAACAGTTCCTCCACTAGCTAATCTAGATTTAAGCATTGATGCAAGTTTTCGTAGATCATAGGCTTTAGGATCCAGGCCTTCTATTATTGTGACTTCTCTACCGAATCGTCTCCTCTCTAACTTTATCTTAACCACTTGCTGTTCAGCTGTTAATTGTTCACAGAGCTCTGGAGGTAGGCCTCCACAAAGTGAATCAAGACTCATTTGAGGTTTATCACCACATCTCTCTATATGTCCTCATTTGATTCAGCAAACAAACTTAAAAGCCTTAATGAGTTTTTCAGAAAGGTGCAGGCGTTGAGTACCGAGATCAAATATATATGCTGGAATTGTGGCCGTGTATTTGAACCTGAACATCTAGGAATAATGAAATCTATAAGATGTCCCTACTGCAATGCGAGGATAATAGTTAAGGCAAGAACATCAGTTGTAAGAATAATTAAAGCCTTATAGTGCTTGCTCTTTAGCTCTAAGTGATTTATACACTTTACATGCAGCCTCAATAAGTAGTTTAGCCGCTAGAAATGATGTTATGTCGCTAGGGTCATAAGGGGGAGTTACTTCAACTATATCTAGTATTGTAACTCTTTCATCAAGTATCCTCGTTAGCAATGTAAACACTTGCCATGGTGCTAAGCCATCAGGTTCAGGAGTTTGTACTCCTGGGGCATATGCAGGATCGAATACGTCCATATCTATTGATACATAAACATTCTTAGCATTCTCTAGAAAGTCATCTATTCTTCTAACAACTTCTCTAATACCTAGAGATCTTATAGCGTATGTTGTTATGAGTTTCACTCCGCTTTTCCTAATGAATTCAAGTTCTTCAGATGAAAAGGCTCTAGGTCCTACAAGCATTACATTCTCTACCCCAACAGTTTCTATGATTCTTCTAATAGTGCAGGCATGGCTTAATTTATAGCCTAAATATTCATATCTCATATCAGCATGTGCATCTAAGACTATTATTTTAGTATCTCTTCCAATTCCCTTAATGGCTCCATACGTTATTATGTGTTCACCCCCTATTACTAGAAGTTTACGATGTTTAGCGAGCTCACCAATAACAAGCTCTATTCTTCGAAGACTAGTTTCAATATTTCCATGAACTATGGCGATATCGCCAGCATCGTGTACAAGAACTTTCTCTAAATCAATATCAACACTGAGACAATAAAGCTCTAATGACGCTGATACTTGTCTTATCTTAGCTGGAGCAAATCTTGAACCTCCTCTAAAACTTGATGAGGAATCAAGAGGAATACCAATAACTGTAAAAGGAGTCTTATGCACATCAGCACTAATACCTGTAAATACATATGGGGTCTTAACCAAGTATAGTTCATGAAGAGACATTCTCTACCCTCGCTTCAGACTATAAATAGTGTTGTGGAGTAAAGAACTTAAGAACTTATGCTCAAAGCAAGCATGTGAATTAAATCAGGTGTGGAAAGCAATGGCGGAAGATAAGTTCGAAAAGCTAATAGATTTAGCAATTAGAAGAGGCTTCTTCTGGTCTTCCTATGAGATTTACGGTGGTGTAGCAGGCTTTTACGATTTAGGCCCTTTAGGAACTAGATTAAAGAACAATATCATAGAATTATGGAGAAAACACTTTATTCAACAACATCAAGAATTCGTTGTAGAGATTGAAACACCAGTAATAGCCCCTGCAAGAGTTTTTGAAGCTAGCGGTCATCTAGAGCATTTTACTGATCCTGTAATTGAGTGTCTGAAATGTAAACGAAAATATAGAGCAGATCAATTAGTAGAAGAATTAGCAGGGATAAAAGCTGAAGGAATGGATTTAAAGGAATTATTAGAAATAATAGAAAAGAAGAATATAAAATGCCCTAATTGTGGAGGTCCTTTAGGTAATCTAAGATACTTTAATTTACTATTTGAAACCTACATAGGGCCCTATTCAGAGAATAAAGGATTTCTTAGACCAGAAACTGCGCAGGGAATGTTTGTATCTTTTAAGAGAGTGTTCCAAGTTATGAGAGAGCGCTTACCCCTAGGAATAGCGCAAATAGGTAAAGTTGCTAGAAATGAAATCTCACCTAGACAAAGCATAATGAGATTAAGAGAATTCACAATTATGGAGCTTGAATTTTTCTACGACCCAGATAAACCCCACTGTCCATTACTTGAAGAGAGATATTCTGGAGAAAAGCTTCGTATACTTACAGCAGATGCAAAGTCTCGAGGGGAGGAAAGACCTGAGGAATATGAAGCGTTAGAGCTAATTAATGAAAAAATAATTAAGGCTCCTTGGCTTGTTTACTGGATGTTTGTATCCAGAGACTTTGTTCATAATCTTGGCATATCATTTACTGATATGTTCTTTGATGAGAAAATGCCTCATGAACTGGCTCATTACTCTAAACAAACATTCGATCAGCTCGTTAAGGTATCGAGGTGGGGCTGGATAGAAGTATCTGGACATGCATATAGATATGACTATGATTTAGCAAGACATATAGAGTTCAGCGGTCAAGATCTTGCAGTATTTAAAAAATTTGAAAAACCCACAATTTTAAAAGAAAAGAAAGTAATCATAGATAAAGCAGGTTTAGCAAAAGAGTTTAGATCTGAAATAAGTTCACTAATGAGAATACTCGAATCCATGAGTAATGAGAAACTCTTAAAAGTAGTGGAGTCAAGTACTGATGTCGTAGTTATAGATAAGTTTAGAATTCCTAAAAGATATTTTAAAGTAATTGAAGTAGAGAAAAAGATCTATGGAAAGAAATATGTTCCACACGTCGTAGAACCTTCATTCGGTGCTGAGAGATTACTCTATGTAACACTGGATCATGCATTTCATGAGTCTGAAGAGCGAGTCGTACTGAAGTTACCCCCATACCTAGCACCAATTCAAGTAGCAGTATTTCCATTACTCTCGAGAAAAGAATTTATTCTAAAGGCTAGGGAAATACATATGAAGTTAATTAGAGAGGGATTTTACGTTATTTATGATGATTCAGGCTCGATAGGACGTCGCTATGCACGAGCAGATGAAATAGGTGTGCCATTTGCGATAACTATTGATTATCAGACACTGAAGGACAATACTGTAACTATAAGAGATAGAGATAGCAGAAAACAAATAAGGGTCAGGATTGAAGACCTAAGTAAAATACTATATAAAGGTCTTAAAGGAGAGAACATATTTGAATTTGTGTAGCTAAGGTAGATATGAAAAAATAAATAATCATAACCTAGCGATTAGGTGGTAGAAGTGGGGAAAAGCACCATGTCTGAAGAGCAGGGAAAGAAGCGTGATATAAAGGCCTTACTAGCAGTTATACCACCACCTATGGCTCTTCGAAGAATAACTAAACTTAGTACAAGGGAAAGAAGAGTAAGAGTTAGGCATAAAGACAATATTAAAGAGAATGAAGCAAGAATAAATCCTAAATTAGCTGCAGAAATAAATGCTACTAATTATATAGAGGTAATTATTGCAGGTAAGAAGAAATTCACATTCAAAGTAGTGTTTGATGAGCTTATTCCAGTAAATGAGATATGGTGTAATTCTGAACTATTGAGACGACACGGCATTGCCGATAACAGCATAGCTACAGTGAGAGGTAAATAAGTATGGAAAGCAATATCTACGTATACATAAAAGGTCTAGAAAAGGCAGCTCATGACTATACAAGAGCCATTTCTAGAGCTAGAAAATATTTGTTAGGAGTAAGAAGGAGGACATTAAATGAAAATAGAGTAGATCAACTTCTTAAAGAGCTTAAGAGTATCAGAAATAGGTTAAGGAAATGCTTAAATGGTATTTCAAAAATCTTAGAGACCAATGTAGCAATTGATAAGGAAGCTATAGAAATGATAGAAGGATTAACAGCCTACATAACTATAGT
Organism: Thermoprotei archaeon; assembly: GCA_003661905.1. Lineage (GTDB taxonomy): Archaea > Thermoproteota > Thermoprotei_A > Sulfolobales > Ignisphaeraceae > B12-G17. The sequence goes on from QMXA01000069.1 coordinate 5,185, forward strand.
TGGATTAGAGCAGGAAAAGAAAATAATTAAGAGAATGGAGATATTAATTAAGCGAGGGCTCTTAGTAAGTTCTAAAGACCTAAGTATAGAACTTAATGACCTAAGTGAACTTGATTTTGTAGGGAGAAGAATTCTCGAAATCATAGAGGTACAACATAATACTTAAGCTAGGATATAAACATAAGTACTTCTTCTAAGAAGCTATAGCTTGAAGGTGCTAGCAATGACCGAGAGCTTCATAAAGCCCGAAGACTTAGTGAAAATTTCAATTGCAGAATCCAATATAGCTGAACAAGTAAGAACTCTCTGTAAATTACTTGTAGACGAATATATGTATGTAAATGATTTATTCAAATTATTCGCTAATCATATGTATGTAGCTGTTGAAAGCGAATACCCTAAGGTTAGAAATAGCAAGGAGAATCTGGAAAATGCTAGCGATAAGGCTATGGAGTACTTAGTCCGTGTGGGAATAGGTCTAGGATTCAAAGATATATATGCTTCAATAATGCAGGAAATAAGTAAAGCTGCAGAATTACTCGATACAGCAGCATATAAACTTGTAATTCTCTCTAAATTAAGACCAAAACTAACGGACAAAATCTCAGCACTCATGGAGCGAATTCTTGAAAACATTAAACTAAGCCTTGAGAAACTCGATACAGCAGCCTCACTCTTCCTCGTTAATCCTAAGAAGGCAATAGAGATTTCTTTTGAAATATCAAAGATTGAAGCATCAATAGATGAACTATATAGAGATATGAATATATCGTTAATAGCTGAGATCGAATCAGAGAAGGTATTGATAATATTGAAGGATGTAGTAGATACACTTGAGGAAATAGCTGATGTAATTAGACACGCAGCTACATACATTAGATACATATCTCTTCATAGAGTGTGATCATAGAATATGAAGAATAAAGAGGAAAAAATAAAGGCATTGATAATAGGTGCAAGAGCTGTTATATTTGACAAAA
>QMXA01000070.1 GCA_003661905.1 Thermoprotei archaeon
AGTAGGAAAAGAAAGTTTAAACAAAGTGTAGAATTAATTGTAGTTTTTAAAGATGCTAATCCTAAAGCGCCGGAATTTAAATTTAGAGATGCAATATACATGCCTAAAGGATTAGGCAAACCATCTAGGGTATGTGTAGTTGCTGAGGGAGACATGCTCATAAACGCTAGAAAAGCGGGTGCGGATTTAGCTCTATCAAGAGAGGATGTGCAAAAAATGGATAGGAAAAGTGCTAAGAAGATTGCACAGAGTTGTGATTGGGTTTTAGTAAGAGCAGACTTAATGCCAATTGCTGGAAGAATTCTAGGACCCGCCTTAGGACCTAGAGGTAAAGCACCTACTCCTATACCTATGAATGCTAATATAGAGGATTTAATAAAGAGATATAGAAACACTACACGATTCAGAAATAAAGAACAATCATTTGTTAGTGGTAAAATAGGATCAGAAGATATGTCCATAAATGATCTAGTAGAAAATGCCATAGCAGCTCTAACTCATATAGAGAACAAAATTAAACGACCACTCATTTATAGTTCAAGAATATATGTAAAGACAACTATGGGACCACCCATAGAGGTGTTATTGTAATGAAAGCTTCAACAAAGGTCCAGCTTGGAAAAATAATTGCAAAAGTAAGAAAGGAAGGTTTCATTAAAACTAGAGAGAGAAGAATACCTGAAGAGAAGATTAAAGCTTTAGAAGAGATAGCTACGCTACTAAGGAAGTATAGAACTATAGGTATTTGTGACTTGACGAAAACACCTGCTAAGCAGCTACATACTATTCGAAAACTTCTTAGAGATAGAGATATGGTTATAAAAGTATTTAAAAATAGAATATTTGAACATGCTCTTAACAAAGCTGATATACCAAATAGAGAAGAAGTCAAGAAATTACTAATAGGAAGCAATCTCTTTATATTTACAAACATGAATGCATTTGAGCTAAAGCTTCTTCTTGATAAAGTAAAAGTTCCTAAAAAAGCTAAGCCCGGTGATGTTGCAGAGAAAGAGATAGTTATTTCATCTGGCGACACTGGTTTACCAACAGGACCTATAATGAGTGTCTTCGGAAAACTCAAAATACCCATCCAAGTGCGTGAAGGAAGGATATGGGTTACGAGAGATACAGTGGTTGCAAAACCTGGTGATAAAATATCATCAGAACTCGCCTCTCTACTTGATAAGCTTGGAATAGAGCCTTTCGAATTTAAATTAAGGCTCAAGGCAGTTTATGATTCAGGTCTAATAATACCTGGAGAAAAGTTAGTAGTAGATGTGGATGCTATTCAAAATGATGTTCTAAAAGCTATTCAGCAAGCACTATCTGTAGCCGTAGAAGTAGCATTACCTGAGAAACAAGTTCTGGAACTATCATTATCTAGAGCATATAGAAGAGCCATAGTAATGGCAGCAGAACTAGGTTTCGTAACTAAGGAGATCGCAACGGAAGTACTACAAATTGCCCTAACAAAGGCACAATTATTAGCATCTCTCATAGCACCAAAAGCTCCTGAGTTAGGAATTGAGTTAGCAGCACCAAAACCTGCTGCTGAGGAAGCTAAAGAAGAAAAGAAAGAGAAAAAAGAGGAAGAAGAGGAAAAGAAAGAAATAACTGAAGAGGAGTTGGGAGAAGGTCTAGCAGCTCTCTTTGGTTAATAGTTTTCCATCATCTACTTAAATAAATAATTAGTTGTGTTAGAGCTTAGTGTAGAGAGGTGTACAACCAGTGCATATCAATGCTGAAATTTATAGACTTAAGCTATTTAAGCTTAGAGGATATACTCGTAAACAATGTCCTCATTGCAAGTCTTGGTTTTGGACTAAGAGCCGTAGAGAGCACTGTAATGAAGCACCTTGTACTGACTATACATTCTTTGACCTAGATTTTAAATTCAAGGGTATTAGTTATCTTGAGGTAAAGAATAAATTCTTAGATTTCTTTGAGAGGAATGAACATACCATTATACCTCCTAAACCTGTTGTAGCTAGGTGGAGAGATGACCTGTATCTAACTATAGCTAGTATTGTTGTGTTTCAACCCTTTGTGACCTCGGGAGTGATACCACCACCAGCTAATCCCTTAGTAATTGCTCAACCATGTATAAGACTTGAGGATTTAGATAATGTAGGTATAACATTTGGAAGACACTTTACAAATTTCATAATGGGAGGGCATCATGCATTTAATTACCCCGATAAATACGTTTACTGGACTGAAGAGACCGTAGATTTTGCTAGAAGATTTTTTGTTGAAGAATTAGGAATACCTGAGGATGAGTTAAGTTTCAAAGAATCTTGGTGGGAAGGAGGAGGGAATGCAGGTCCATGTTTTGAAGTCTCTATAGGAGGTCTTGAGGTTGCAACACTAGTCTTCATGATGTATGAAGTTAGGAACGGTAGTTATAAGGAAATACCTCTTAAAATAGTTGACACAGGTTATGGAATAGAAAGAATTGCATGGTTAGTGAGCAAAGCACCAACAGCATTTCATGTAGTTTATGGAGAGTTAGTTCATAGATTTCATAAAAAACTAGGGATACCCGAGCCTATAGATACCATACTCTATACAGCTACTAAATTTGCAGGTCGTATAGCTCCTGAAAACCCAGCATCATTAGAGACTCACTTTAAGAGAACTGCAAGTGAGTTAGGCATAAGCTTAAGAGAAGTTTATGAGAACTTACAACCTTTAGTGACTGTATATGCATTACTAGATCACACGAAAACCATAGCTCTCCTCTTATCTGACGGCGTTGTTCCATCAAATTCAGGAGAGGGTTACTTAGCTAGATTAGTTATAAGGAGAGCTCTAAGACAACTACATAGACTTCAATACCCAGTAGCTCTAGCAGATTTAGTTGAGGAACAGCTTAGATACTGGTCACATGAATTTCCAAATATGAATAGAATGAAATCAGTAATTCTAGAGATATTAAATATTGAAGAGGAGAAATGGAAAGAGCTCATAGCAAAGGCCCCGCTAATCGTGAAGAAATATGGTAAGAAAATGAGTTTAGATACTCTTATAGAAATTTATGATAGCAAAGGTATTCCTCCAGAGATACTAGCGGATGAAGCAAGTAAGCATGGAGTAAGAATTAACATTCCCTATAACTTCTACGCCCTTGTGGCTTCAAGACATGAGAAGCCATCACTAAAACGTGTTGAAAAAGAGAAAATACCTAGAGAAATTATTTCACGGATTAGGAGATTTCCTGAAACACGAAGATTATTCCATGAAGATCCCTACATTAAAGAATTCGATGCTAAACTTCTTGGGTGTTTTAATAACTATGTAGTACTTGACTCTACGGCATTTTATCCAGAAGGTGGAGGACAAAGAGGTGATGAAGGGGAGTTAGTTATAGATGGCATTACATATAAAGTCCTTGATACTCAAAAAATTAACAATGTAATAATTCACATATTAGATAAGCCATGCAGTTCAAAACCAGGTGCAAGGGTTCATGGCAAAGTAGATTGGAATAAGAGATATAGAGCTATGAAGCATCACACAGTAACTCATGTACTCTTAGGAGCACTTAGGAGAGTTCTAGGACCTCATATATGGCAAGCAGGAGCTGAGAAAAGTGAGTATAAGGGTAGATTAGATGTTACACATTACAAAGTACCTAGTAGGGGGGTCATTAAAGAAATTGAAAATGTAGTTAATAAACTAATACTTGAACGTAGACCTGTCAAGACCTACATGGTTCCTAGATATGAAGCAGAGAGTAAGTATGGCTTTATACTTTATCAAGGAGGTGTACCTCCTGATCCCGTAATTAGAATTGTGGAAATTAAGGATTGGGATGTACAGGCATGTTTCGGCACACATCTAAATAATACAGCTGAGATAGGCTCCTTTAAAATAATTAACGTTGAGAAAATACAGGATGGAGTAATAAGGTTTGAATATGTAGCAGGACCTAATGTAGCTGAATATGCTGATTACTTAGAAACTAAGTTACTTAACATTGGAAGCAGTGTTGGTTCTGCTATTGATGATGCTGATCGTAAAGTGAAGTCATTAGTCAATGAACTAGGTAGACTAAAATCAATACTATCTAGATATAGATCTGAATGGTTAACTAAGTTTAGGAAAGAGATCGAGGAAAATATTGAGGATTTAGAAGTACTTCAGTACGTAATACTCTTTAAATCCGTACCAGAGAGTCATGTCCTAAGAGAATTATTTAAGGAACTTACGGATAAAAGACCTAGATTAATAATTATATGGATAGAACAAACAACGAGAGGGAGTAGGGTAGAAATTTCAATGGGCAGAGAGATGTCTAGAATCATAAGAGCAGATGAACTATTCAATAAGATTCTTGAAACCTTACAGGGAAGGGGAGGTGGTAAAGACACATATGCTTCAGGAATAGTGAATGCTCCAGCAAAAACTTTAGCAGAAATCGTAGTGAAGATTCTTAAATCATATGCAGGGAGGAGTAAATGATAAAGGAAATACATGAGTTATTGATTGAAGCTGCTAAAGACTATAAATACTTACTCAATAGAGGATATCCTCAGAAATCTTCATTAGATTTAGTTATATCAAGATATAGACTAAGTAAGTATGAACGTTTATTATTGTATAGATGTGTTCATAGTGATGATCTATGTAGAATTATTAAGGGCAAAAAAGTTCATCCAAGTGATATAAAAAATCAACTACTAATCATTGATGGCTATAATGTTTTGCTAACAATACTTACAGGTATAAAGAGGGAGCCACTATATCTATGTGATGATGGCTTTCTTAGAGATCTAAGAGGAGCTCAACCTAGATCTTGTGAATATGATCTTCTTACCCAAGTTGCTGAATTTATTAAGTACTCAATTACTAAGCTCAAACCTAGAAAGGTCATAATAATATTAGACGAGAATGTAAGCAGGAGTAAAGTTCACTCAGAGATGCTTAAGCAAAAGATTGAATCTAAAGAATATGAATTAGAAATTAAATTATGTAAAAAAGCAGATAAAGAGGCTCTAACAATTAAAGAAGGTATTGTCTCTTCGAGTGATATAGTGATATTACAACATGCAGAGAAAGTATTTGACTTAGCAGCTTTCGTAATTAATGAGCTGAAGAAAAGAAACTTCCATATAGAACTATATGAGCTAAAAATATAAATCCACATGTAAGCACTAACAATTGGCTAGGGCCCGTCGCCTAGCCAGGATAGGGCGCCGGCCTTCTAAGCCGGTGGTCCGGGGTTCAAATCCCCGCGGGCCCGCCACACATAAGTAATGGGCTCCTCTTATCTCATCGGAACTAATTACAATTAGCTAAGTACTCTATTAATGAAGTATAGATAGTTTGTTTAAAATCCCATTAAGCTACAAAGCATACCATGTTTAAGAAATACAACTCCATACATCAGACATGAAAATCATCTTGTAAATCTATTGAATGTATTTATAAATAAATTAACTAATAACACTAATATATTAAATCCGCATTGATGAATATAACTAAGGACATTAATATGCGTAGGTAGTTATAAGTATTTAAGATAAAGAGTAATATCCATAAATACTCACATAGTTGTTTAATTGAGTAAGTAGATTACCTAGTGAATTGAGTAAGGTACTAGAGTGGATAAATCATGTCAGTAGAAAGGTTATTGAGAATTCATGGTAAACCGCCTAGAGAAGTATATTTCGACCATGAAAATTCCGGATGGGTCCCTCCTGAAGTTGTTAAGGCCATGATTCCATACTATAACATTAAGGGTTATGGTCATCCAGCAATAACACATAAACCAGGCTGGGAGGCATATGAGGTAATTTATAAAACCAAAGAATTAGTAGCAAGAACTATAGGTGTTGGAAGCACTGATGAAATAGTAATTACTCATAGTGGTACTGAAGCTAATAACCTAGCTATTTTAGGTACTGCATTAGCTAATAGGAAGAGAAGTGGTAAGATTGTTGTATCTGCAATAGAGCATCTAAGTGTGATTTTCCCAGCAGAACAAGCTGAGAAATTATGGGGATTCAAAGTTGTTAGAGTGCCCGTAGATGAAGAAGGTTTTGTAGATCCAGACATATTAGCAGCATACATAGATAAAGATACAATACTTGTAAGTATACAAATGGTTAATCATGAAATAGGAACTATACAACCTATAAAAGAT
>QMXA01000071.1 GCA_003661905.1 Thermoprotei archaeon
CCATCTAGAGCATTCATGAACATGTTAATGAATTCCTTAATTGGTGTGCGAATACTTCCTATAAACTCAGATATAGCACTAAATATTTCACGAAGCTCCTGAGCATCTCTACTTTCATACTTCCTCTTCTCTTTCTCACACATAATACTCACCACTGATAATTAGATCTGATCACACTAATTAACATGAAGTAATCACAGTGGTCAGAGAATATGTAGTGAGTAATTGAATCTTCTTAATAGATATGACTCCTCTAGGAGTGACATAGCTTAATTTGAAAATGACACATATGTATTTGGTGCTCACACTGAGTTGGATTGATGATGTTAGATCTAGAATTAGTATTGTTAGGAAGTATATCTACTTCAATAATGCTAGTAGCGGTCCTCTATTCATTGATACGGTTGAGTATGTGAAGAAATTCCTAGATACGTGGAGTGTAGAAGGTGAGCCATGGGATTTTGCACTAGATTGTATTATTGAATCTAAGAAATTATTTGCAGAATTCATAGGTGATTCAAAAGGTGAAATTGTTGCAGTCTCTGGAGCGACATGTGGTATTAATATTATTTTACCAAGTATTAAGTATGATCATGGATGTAATGCTGTTGTTAGTGAACTTAATTTCCCAGCATCGATCTATGCGTTGCACGCACTTAGAAGGAGGGGTTTTATTAAGGAGATTAGAATAGCTATATATGATTAAACTTAGTAATGTCTAAGAGCTAATTCTATATACTCTCTATCCTTACTTGGTAATAGAGAAAGCTGCTGCCTAATATAGCTATCCAATACTTTCAATTTACTTCTATATCTTAGATATAGAATAGGTATGAAGGTCTCTTCTGGATTAATTCCATATCTTTGAGGACCTCTCTTATCATGAGGTATAAACAGTAGTATAGCTATAGCAATAGATGCTAAGATTAGAGCTGGAGTCACGGTGAAAGATAGTAGTATTATAGCTATTAAAGATATAGAGTACAATAGTAAGAATTTCTTGCTATACTTAGTTTTATAGAAAAAGATGTTTCTCTCAATTACTTTCTTTAGTAACTGATCTAGATAACTTCTTTCCGGAGCACGTAGATCTTTCTTTTGCTGTATACTCCATGAACCTAGTTTTCTACGTAGTACATTACCTAGTTCTGAAAGAAGACTAGGATCACTACATTTAATAATAGCTGTTTTACTATACGGATCATATTCAATAACAAGTTTTCTAAATAATCCAATTCTATATATAGTTAGTCTATGGTTACCATGTACAGACTTCTTTACTGTAACTCTCTTTTCCTGAAGAAATGAGTCGATCGTGGATATGAGCTCGTTATAATCACAATATACTTCAAGTAATGTCACTATACACCACCCAGTACCTAGTTATCCTATATCTATTGATAGTATCAAGAGCTGCAGGTTAAAACCTTTAGATACTTGTAAGCGCTAATCCTATCAAAGACGTAATCAGTAGTATGTATGGAATTCCTAAGGTGAATGATATGGTATTTGTATGCTTTTTGGTGCTGATGGTTCTGGTAAGACCACGCTAGCTCGAATGCTTGCAATTATGTTAACATTGTAGAGATCCATGAATATTAAGATTGTATGGATTCGAGGTACTCATACTTTTACTTCCTTAATAGTCCGTTTTCTTAATAGATTTTCATTATTTCAAGGTATGTGCAATCCTTTTATAGTATTATGTATTCCTAAGAAAATGCATTCTCTATGGATTTTCTTAGAAGTTGTAGCGATTATACCGCTAGTTATATCGAGATCCATTATTTCGTGTATCTTTAATGATTTCGTTATTGCTGAATGTAGTCTTGCAGATTTCGTGACGTGGAGTATGATGACTCTTAAAAGAATTGATGTAGTTAAGAACTTTTCTTTAAGATCGATGCTAGCTCTTTCGAAAGCTCCATGTTTAAATATCTACATACGTGCAGATCTAGAGAATGAGTACTTAGATAAGAGTGGTTAGAAATGCATAGTTCTAGTATTGAGGTGAGATCTACTGATTTCTCTAAACTTATTGTAGCTATTGTCCTATCTATTCTTCCATCCATAACGTTGTTTTATTTAACACCGGAAATGCCTCGTATTCTTAATGAGATACTTCGTAACTATTATCCTGATATTTATTGGGATTCTGAGCTAAGAATTCGAATAATTAATGCTCTAAGACCTTATGGCTATCTAGCATTAGTAGTTATCTCTGCACTATCTATCCTGGTGTTTTATTGTTAAGAGAAGTTATTTATCTATTTCAGGTTCAGTAGCTATCTATTTACCTATTTTGGATATTAGTATGTTATTCTTAGCTGGTATAGGTGTTTTAAGAACTTTATCTGTCATTTATAGAATTATCTCCAGTTGTATTGAAGCTAGGTGATATAGTTATTCTACCTATCTTAATTTTAAAGTTAATTCCATGTAGTAATGCAATATTGATATCAATATCTTTACTATCTATATTCCTAGGTCTTCTAATATTTTCACTAGGAATTGTTACATGGATCTATGGAAAATTCAATGGATTTAAAGTAATTGATTTCTGGATCTATAAATATAGTAAACATCCACAGTACCTAGGATACTTACTATGGAGCTGTGGTCTACTACTCATTACATCTATTAGTGAGGGGAATTTGCAGTACTATCAGATTTCCATGACTAATATTCTCAATAACTATAATAGGAATTGCTCTATATGAAGAAATAGAGATGATAAAGGGATATGGTGATGAATGCATAGATTACAGTAGAAGAACACCATCTATGCTTCCTTTATCCAAATTTATGCTAAATATTATCAAAATCCCTATGAAGCTCTTATTAAAGAATTCTCCAAGAAGTAAAAGAGACATAGCTATACACTTATCACCAAGTTCAGGCAGTATAGAATCGACAATGGCGTTCATAATAGTACCCATATTGATGGCTATTACTGTATTAATCATACTTTATAACATTGAAAGAAATGGAATTTCTATTGCATAGGTAATATAATGATTGAACTCGAAGAATTTATTAATAAGAGATATGAAAAGCGAGTAATCTTAAACAACTTATCATTTAAAGTACTAAGATATGAAATAGCAGTTCTCCTAGGATCTAACCGTGTTGGTAAAACAGCAGCTCCAATATAATAGCTGGAATAATTAGTCCAGATCATGGTAGAGTAACTATAGATAATAGAGTTGTATTTGAAAGGGAGGTTCTAGAATATTAGTAAATACACCTCCAGAATATAGGTATGTAAGTTATGTTCCTCAAGACTATGCATTCTCCCCACATTTAACAGTTTATGAATATGAAAATGTAGCTTTTGGACTTAGAGCTAGAAACTTTTCAGAAAGCGATATTAAGAGGAGGGTGAAGGAGCTCATAGACTTTATAGGATTGAATGGTATTGAGAATAAATACCCACATCAACTTAGTAGTGGTGAGAAACAGAAAGTAGCATTAGCTAGAGCACTTGCACCTGAGCCCAAAGTTATACTCCTGGATGAGCCATTGAGCTCCATAGATCCTAGTTCTAAAGAGTATATTAGATGGGAACTTAGAGAATTTCCAAAGAAACTCAAGATAACAATACTCATAGTAACACATAACCTAAATGATGCATGGGCTCTAGCTGATAGAATAATGGTAATGCTCAGAGGCAATATCATATGTAGTGGAAGTCCAGATGATATTCTCTCAAGAATAAAATCAAAGGAAGCAGCAAGATTTCTAGGTCTAAATGCTCTAAAAGGTACAGTAATAAGTAAGAATGGAAGTGACATAACAATATATTCACGTGAAGCAAATATCAAATTAATAGCTAAGGATAAATCAAATAACATTAATAAAGGAGACAAAGTACTAGTACTTTTCAGACTTGATGATATAACAATTCATAGTAAAGAAGACAATATAGAAGCAGTAAATAGCATAGAAGCAAAGATACTAGGAGTCCAAGTTACGAAATGCAACATAAAATGTCTTTACAATTATCCCAGGACTGCGTAGTCGATGCAGAAATTAGTCGAGGATACATAGCTAATTTATTAAAGAAACGCATATTAGTAGGCTCCACAATACATGTAGAAATACCAATAGAATGCATAAGTATATGTAAGTTATAATAATCAATGTAGATGAATACATTACAGAGCACTAATTCCTTAAGTAACTATTGCAATTCCTATAGATACTATTTTCTTCTCTCAGAACTTAGATAATGTAGCTTCATTAGTATTCCTAATAATATGATCATTACTTAATTATGAGAAAAATTTGATGAGTATTTCGAAGAACTTCCTATTGGTTAAGATGCTTTCGCTAATGTATATAGTATTATCCATACTGCTAAGTGACTCGTTATTTCTCTTACATCTAATGGTGGGTATAATTCAACTATATCCATACCTATCAACTTGGAATTACTTGCTATCTCCATTAACATACTTATCAATTCATATGATGTTAGCCCTATAGGGTCTCCAGCACTTGCTGGTGCATATGATGGATCTAGTACGTCCATACATATTGTTATATATACTCCGTCACACTTCTTACTATTTTCAATTATTTCATTGATACATTTATTAAATCCTTGCTCTCTTAAATCCCAGATAGTATATACATGAATCCCCATATCATCAGCATATTCTTTAGATATTTTTGCATTTCTAGGTCCGCGAATACCTATTTGAAATATATTGCTAGGATCTATATTTAGGTCATCAACCACCCTCCTTATAGGGCAGCATCTAGCATATCTATTACCCCTATATGATGGTAGATTATCATAATGAGCATCGAAATGAATTATTAGTGGGTTGAGATTTTTCTTAATAATAGCTTTTACTATGGGTATGGTTATTGAGTGATCTCCACCAATAACTATGGGAATAGCATTAACTTCTAGAACATCACTTATTTTCTTGAATATATTATTAAATGTCCGCTCTTGATTACCTAGATCTATACATACATCACCATAATCACATATTTTATACTTGGACAAAACATCTACATTGAGCTCAGGTATAAAACCTCCATACCTCAATGATGCTCTCCTAACATGCATTGGCGCTAATTGACAACCACTCCAAGACCCCCAAGTTATTTCACCTTCCCAAGGAACACCAATAAATACAACATCACACTTGCCAAGATCACTTTTCACCTTAACTACTCTAGAGCCTAAGAATGAAGGTATATCAAGATATATCAATGGATACTTAACTTCAGACAGAGTGGTATAAGGGCGAAACTTATTAGAACTCAAATTTAAACCTCATTAATTCTATGTATATAACTCAATTTAATACTTATCAAAGCAGTGCCTTAATTCATTTTAAAGTAATTCCCCACTTTCTTAGAAGTATATTTTGTTTAACTGATCTAGGTTATATTGTAGGGTATTGATGGAGATAATGAGTAATCTCATTCAATTCGCTATGTGCGGTAGTGCAGATGAGGAATGTAATCCATACGCTCTAACAGCTCCTCTCGAGAGACAGAGATTATTGCTCTTGATAAATTCCAAATCTCTTAATGTTGAGGACATTGCTAGGGAGCTAAATATACCTATTGATAATGTTATTAAACATCTTAATGAATTAGTTAGATGTGGTCTTGTTAGAGAGGTCAATGGTCTTTACAAACCTACATTCGCCATATTTACATTAAATGATCAGAAGGTCTTACAACCATTAATAGATAGTCTTGTTCATGATGTTGTAGAGATTGCTAAGAGCAATATGGAGAATGTACGTAGAATTATTAATGATTTAGCCATTGTTAAGAGAGGTCTTAGATTCTCTGATCTAGGGTATATCGTTGTAGGAGCAGTTACACTAGATTATGAAGGTCTAAATATACTTTCTGAAGAAGGCTTACTCATTAAGCATAAGAAAATGCATGGTAGTGAATATATCTTTGCAGGATTCGAAGTTGGCTTAATAGATTTAGAAAACGCCTGAATGTGAGGTCATACTGGAGTCTTTAGGAAATACTTCTTCAGTACCCATGGCAAATTACCACCTAGAGGTATGAGAATAGCATTTCCTGATATAGCATGGTTATGGTATGCTCAAGGAGTTAGTCTTAGCAATATTGAGTCTAGAATGA
>QMXA01000072.1 GCA_003661905.1 Thermoprotei archaeon
GGTTGTTGGAGCTGTGCTCTTCTAATAAACGGAGAACTCAAACAGAGCTGCATAACTCCTGTAGAGAGTAACATGGAGATAAGTACCAATATAGAGAATTTAGAACCACTAAGAATAGTTCATGGACCTGAACCACATACTGTGGGTGGTAAAGCTACTCCTTGGTGGGAAGTTAATTACATAGACTATGTAGAAGCTGCAATATGGGTAGCAGGCTGTAATCTTAGATGTCCTCAATGCCAGAACTATCATGTGACTTATGATAATACAACACCACCTCTAACACCAAAAGAGGCTGCTAGAAAAGTTGTATCATGCCATAGAATCTATAGAACTAAGGGCATAGCAATTAGCGGTGGCGAACCAACCCTAAATAGGCGATGGCTCATAGAGTTCTTCAGAGAAGTTACAAGACTCGTAGATCCAAAAGTAAGGAGACATTTAGATAGTAATGGAACTCTATTGACTCCAGACTACATAGATGACTTAGTTAAAGCTGGTTGTAACAATATAGGTATAGAGCCCAAATGCGTAGAAGTATCTACATATATGAAGATTACGGGTATAGCTAATTCAGAATTAGCTAAGAAGTACTTAGACACAGCTTGGAGAGCAATTGAATACTGCTATGAAAAATACCATGATAAAGTATATCTGGGAATAGGACTCGTATATAATAAAGAACTTGTATCATTAGACGAAGTTGCAGAAGCTGGTAGAAAAATAGCATCTATAGATCCCAACATACAGGTAACTGTACTTGACTACTTCCCAGCGTTTAGAAGGAAATGGCTGAAAAGACCAACGGTTAATGAGATGTTAAAGGTTAAAGAAATTCTCGAAGCACAGGGACTAAAGTGCGTCATAGTACAGACTCGAATAGGTCATGTAGGACCCGGAAATATTAAGAGACCTTAGTTCATGTTAGATCTCCGAAAATACAGAATGTTTCATGGATCAAAGCATATAAATAATCCATTCCCTCATTGTCTTTGATGAAACTCTAACAATTCTAATAGGTAGTAAATAGTCCATGAATATATCTATGAGCTTTGCTATAAATTCGCTCATAACCCCTTTCAACTCTGTTAGTGCAAGATCTCTTACCTTACTGAGTTCTAATATGAATGAGTATAGACTCTTTCCTTTCACAGAATCAGCCTTAGTTATTACGGAAAGTACTGGTATATCAAGTCTTAGTTGAACAACGAGACCCATTAATACAGATATAACTGCTTCACTTGCAAATGGACTCAGTGTGAGGTCAACTAAGTATAGACCAATAGTAGAAGCTAAATTCTTCAAATAACTTATGATTCTTGGACCTGAAGGTCTAGATATAAATATTTCGCTTTAACCTGGAGTATCAACAAGAACTACATCATTATCCAATGATCTTAATTCAGATAATATTTTAGAGCCGTAGCTTATGTTTAATTACTTCTAATTATTTTGAATATTTCTAATCACTTTCCTTGATTAGTATTACCTTCACTTTTTCTCTGTGCAACCTCTTTATCTTTTCCTGGTATTCTTTTGGTGGATATATCAGGTACTTTTCACCTGTTTTAACAACCTTTGCATCGAATATGTATATAGAGACCATTTATTACCACCATTTCTATTTTGAACACCAAAGCTTTTAAATCTGTATACCAATAATACTAATTGGTGTATACCCGATGAAGGCGTCTATCACCCGCTTGGTACGGGTGATGCCTAAGGGGACGTACTACAAGGCTTTGAAGGCTAGAGTAGAGGTTGTTGATGGGAGTATTAATGACTTGTTGTGGGATTTAGCTGTCCACAAGTATGCTCTTCAGAGAGCAATTGACGCTCTCTGGGAGCTTGATAGAATTCCCAAGAAGAGTCAAGTACACCAGATGCTTTACCCAATGCTTAGAAGCTATGGCTTTAGAGCACACGTGGCTAGAAACATCTACACTACAGCACTAGCACTAGTGAAATCAGCTAAGGAAAACAACGGCTCGAAGCCAACTATAAGGAGAATGTCTGCTAGACTTGATTATCAAGATGCTAGAATTGACATAAACAACCATATCATGAAAATGATTCTTAGGGATAGATGGTACACATTAAAGCTCGTGCATAGGAGAGAGTATATCAAGAGATTCAAAGGATTGAAATGGAAGGAGATTCACCTAAAGTACTGTAATGGAGCGCTATACGTCAGCATAGTGTTTGAGGTGAGGTACACACCATATACTCTGAGAGGTGATCTAGCTCTCGACACAAATCTTAGACATGTGGTAGCTTATGACGGCTCTAGCGTTAGGAGGTACAGAACAAGGTTTACTGATGCTCTGAGCAAGAAAGCAAGAGCCGAAGAATTACAGAAGAAATACCCTAAGAGGTGGAGGTACAACAATAGAATCCTAGACAGGATTAGAGTTCTACATAGGAGAGCGAGGAATATTGTAACTGATTGGTGTAGAAAGTTTGCAAAAGAGATAGCTATAAAAGCGAAGGGATATGGCTATGCGATCGTTCTAGAGAATTTAGAGCATCTACGTGAAAACGTTGTTAAGAATGGAGGTAGTGTTGTTTGGAAGCTATCTTTGTTTGCATACAGAAAGCTACAGGAAGCAATAGTAGCTAAGACGATAGAGTACAACGTACCAATACTATTCGTAGACCCGGGAAATACATCATCAATATGTCCGAGGTGTGGTGTAAAGCTGACCCACACCCATAGGCTAGCAGTATGCAGAAACTGTGGATACGTAGCTGACAGGGATACGGTGGGAGCTGTGAATATCTGGTTAAGAGCTTTGTATGCGTATGCGGGGGAGCCCGGGTCTTCCCCAAGCGCTCCCGCAATGAACGATGAAACCCGAGGGAGCGGGGGAACTAGGGATGAAGGGATGAAGAAAGGTAATCAGAAGTATTCAAAAGTAATTAAAAGTATCAATCAACCTAAACCCTGCAGGACCCATAATTACAACTACTAGAAAAACTATAGCTTCCCCAGTAGTGCTAGATACTTTATGATTTGAGGTAATTAATTTATTAAGAATTGTCGCCAAAGCCCGCCGTCTCCTCACTAATCGGCTACGGCTGCATCGTTCATCCGATTAATTCTATATTCATAGGAGAGATATAAATATCTTAAGACATTACTGTAATTAGCTTTGATTCTAAGCATCTATAGGGTGTAATACTATTGAACAACAAGCATTTCGAATGCCTCATATGTGGAAGGAGGTATGAATCACAACCATCTACTGAAGGACTATGTCCTATGTGCGGGGGAACTGTAATTATTCAATACAACTATGACAATTTGAGGAGTGCTATCGGTAAGGAAATATTTATATCGAGACAAGACTCTATGTGGAGATACGGGGAACTTCTTCCAATTCCTATCGAATATTCAGTATCCATAGGTGAAGGCTGGACCCCCCTCCATAGAGCTATAAGACTTAGTGAAGTACTTGTAAGGAACCTATTGATAAAGAACGAAACTCTAAATCCAACAGGCTCATTTCTTGATAGAGGTGCTAGTGTTGTCATTGGCTATGCGAAAATGAGGAGATTCAGCTCAGTACATACAGACATTCCGGGGAATTTAGCTGCTTCTCTAGCAGCATATGCTGCTAGAGCAGGTATGAAATGCGTAGTCCATGTAAGGGAGGTATTCGACCAAGCAAAGATATATCAAATATTATCATATGGTGCTGAACTTCAATTAAGTAGCGCTGCAGATTTTCATGAGGGATATTACATTGGGCCAGCAAATCCCTATGTATTGGAGGGTGTAAAGACTATAGCCTTCGAAATAGCAGAGCAATTAAGTTGGAGAGTTCCTGATTGGGTAATAATTCCTGCAGGTAATGGCGGATTACTAATTTCTCTATGGAAAGGTTTCTGGGAATTGAGAGAATTAAACTTAGTAAATTCCATGCCCAAATTTGCTATTACGCAATTGTCTAGTTGTAATCCCATAGTCAAGGCTATAGGGGGTGAAAAGAGTTCTAGATGCATATCCACAATAGCTAAGGATATTGCTATTCCAAAACCTCTGCATCTGAGAGCTGCAGTAAAGGTACTTAAGGACAGAGGAGTTGCTACATCAGTTACTGAAGAGGAGATAATTAGCTCTATGAAGCTTCTAGCTAGGTATGAAGGAATACTAGCTGAGCCTGCAGCTGCAGCAGCACTTGCAGGTTTGAAGAAGCTTATAGAGAATGGAGTAATGGATCAAGGCGATGAAGTGGTAATAGTTATTACAGGTTCAGGTCTTAAAGATCCCTCAACCATTGTTAAGAGCTTTAGTGAATACAGCATTACAGGACTACTTAGTGCTAAGAATACTAGACTAGGTAAAACTAAGCTTCTCATACTGAAGTTACTAGCAAATTCACCACACCACGGCTATGAGCTTATGAAGCTTCTACAAATAGAGCTAGGAAGTAAAATAACAACTACAACTGTGTACCAGCATTTGAAAGAATTAGAGAATATGGGTCTTATAGAACTTGCCGGTGTATCAAGAATCGGTGGTAAGTATAGGAAGCTCTATAAGTTAACAAGACGTGGAGAATTAATACTTAAAGCATTTTCTGAAGAGTGAGAACATGCCAAGATTACTAATAGAATTAGCTCAGAGATTTTTCCTATGTAAAGGTTACCTAATATCCATTAGATACCCATTCAAAATGAGGAGACAGGGTAAGGGAGGGAAAATTATTGAATCAACAAAATTTGTTGATATCTTGGCATATAGGAGAAACGAACTTATTCTCATTAGATGTGCTAGCTTTAAAAATGTAAGGAGGATAAAGAGAGCAGTTCAAAAACTTAAACTTTGGTTCAAGGCTGCTGAGAATTACTTAGAGGAAGAGATAGCGAATGGAAAATTCCCAGCAAATAACATTAAGTTCATACGCAGAGTAATTATTATACCTGATGAGGAACTTGAGAAGAGAACGGACTTACTAAATGTTCTAAAATCTCAAGGAATAAATGTCATAACTGCATCAACCATTCTCTCAGAGCTAGAAAAGTGCATTGAAGAAAGAGAAGCTATTAGAAGTGGTGAAGAGAGAGGTGAAGGGGATCTATTCTTATCTCTAATACGCTTTACTCTACGGTATGGAGTTCGCAATAATGCACAGTGATGAAGTACTCAGAGTGTAATATATTTAAGCACTTTCTTATACTTCTTGCCTAATATTCTTAATAAGTTATCTTTACTTAGCCTTTCTTCATTCCTTAGCTTCAGAATTCTTCTTGCAGTACGAGGCCCTATTCCTGGAACTCTTACTAATTCATTATATGTTGCAGTATTGAGATCTATTGGGAAGAATTCTTTATTTATCTCTGCATATAACTCCTTAGGATCTCTATTGGGCAACATATCTTTAATCAATATATCCTCAAGTTCCTTAATTGTAAAACCATAACTTCTTATGAGCTCTGCAGCTTGGAATAATCTATAACATCTCCATTTAGGTGCTGGGGCTTTATTCTCTAATGGTGTGTTTTTTATAGGTATGAATGGAGAGAAGTATATTCTCCTAACACCAATTCGAAATAGCATTTCAGCTGTTTTAAGATGTTCTAAATCAGTATCATTGCCAAAACCCACTATTGTCTGCGTATCAACTCCTGCCCTTAGTATATTCCTACGCTTAGCTAGTTGCGCCATGTAACTCAGTTTATTTATTATATCTCTATACCAATCACCTTTATCAGGAGCTATATCTTCGAATTCATACCTTGTTGGTGCTTCAATATTTATCCCAGCTCTATCAGCAATCTCAATAGCTCTCTTTAGAAGAGCTCTACTAGTGCCGGGCATGAGTCTTAGATGTATGTATCCTTTAAAGCCTCTTTTACGTAGTTCTTCAACTACTTCTAGCTCCATCTCAACAGTTGTGTCAGGATCTTTGTATAGGGCACTAGATATGAATACTCCATTAATTACTCTTGCTTTCCAAAGCTCAATAGCTATATTAACAAGCTTTTCTGGATTCCAGATTCTTCTTAGAGTTGATGATCTACTTCTTCTAAACATACAATACTTACAGTCATTATTACAGTAAGAGCATAGAAGTGTTTTGAGAAGTTTTACCTTGGCTGCGGTTCTATATAGTGGTACA
>QMXA01000073.1 GCA_003661905.1 Thermoprotei archaeon
ATAGTGGTATTGTAAGAACTCTAAGACTCTATATAGTTGGTCTATCTAATTGCAATGCTAGAATAAAAAGACTTGACAGAGTTAGGACAGAAGTAGTTAAAGGGCTTGAACGTATATTTAAATGCTGGTACCAGAGCAATAATCCTTGAACTAGGTAAAGGGGAGAAGCCATTGAGGTAGTTAGCGGAGTTGAAATAATTGCTGATTTACCTATGATCTTTCTAAGAAATGCTAAGGCGTTAATATTTGCTGATTCACACTTAGGATTTGAAGAAGATATGTCGTCTAAGGGCATATTCATACCAAGAGCTCAATTATCTAAACTACTGACGATGCTTGAAGAAGCTCTTAATAATGTAATGCCAGAAGTATTGATAATTGCTGGTGATGTAAAGCATATCTTTAACAGACTAGGACGAATAGAAAGATTAGAATTAGAGCAGCTATTCGCATTTATTAAAAAACATGACATTAGTAGAACAATACTTGTCAGAGGTAATCATGATAACTTTCTTAAGCTCATAGTTAAGAAGTACAATATAGAAGTTGTTGACCAATTATTAATAGAAGATGTATTAATAGTTCATGGCCATAAAGAGATAGAGTACAATAGTAAAGAATTCAAAATTGTAATAATGGGTCATGAACACCCAAGTATTGTGCTTAGAAATAGCATAGGACCTTTAGTTAAAATACCTTGTTTTCTCCTTATCCCAACAATTCATGGAATCAGCTTGGTAGTACTGCCAGCTTCTGGCATTTATCAATCTGGTACAGCAGTTACATTAGCTAGAGAATCATACTTATCACCTATAATAAGAAATTCAGCTATTCTAGAAGAAGCCAAACCTATAGCATTAATCGAGAAGGAGGGTCCTATAGAATTACCCTCTCTTAAACTCATTACAGACTTGATAATTACTTAAGCTTATTTTAAATTTGCTTCTACCTGCGTGGAGAGAGCCCTTATAAGAACCTTTATAAACTTCTCCTAGTGAAGATTTATAAGGTGATTAAGATAGCTGTTAACTATCGTGAGCTAGCTAAGGAGATTTTTAAGGACATAGATATAAAACCCTTGGTTAGAATTGAGAATATCGTAGCTACGGTATCCCTAGATCAAACTCTGGATCTGAACCTAATTGAACGTGCTCTTCCTAACGTTGAGTATAATCCTGATCAATTTCCAGGTCTAATATTTAGACTAGATAGCCCTAAAGTAACAGCTCTAATATTTAAATCAGGCAAAATGGTTGTAACAGGTGCTAAGAGTACAGCAGAATTGATAAGAGCAGTTAAGAAAATTGCTAGAACATTAGTTAAACACGGAATTCTCATAGTTGGTAAACCAAAAATACAGGTTCAAAACATTGTAGCCTCTGCAAACCTAGGAGTCGAAGTTACACTTGAAAAAGCTGCATTCCTACTACCCAACAGTATGTATGAACCTGAACAATTCCCAGGTTTGATTCATAGAATGGACAATCCAAAAGTTGTATTATTAATATTTAGCAGTGGTAAAATGGTCATTACAGGTGCTAAGAGTGAAGAAGAGGTCTATTGGGCAGTTAAAAACATATACCTAAAACTCAAAGACCTAGATTGCATTAGATACCCGGAGCTCGAGGAAGAGCTATTCGAGGAAGAATTAGAACTTAGATAAATACTTATTTTCTTCAATTCCTTAATTAGTAATTCTATTCATCAGAGTGAGTCCAGGCTCTTCATCCCTCTCGGTCCTTGGCTGCCCACATCATCATCCACATAGTACTTAAGTCTGAAACCTTAAACACTTTACCCCTTAATCTAGCAGTATATCTTAGGGTTTGACTTGAGGCTTAAGCTCACTATAATAATGCTAGTACTATTGGCTTCTCTATTCACCTCACCTTACTTAAACAATTTATCAATATCTAAGGCCGATAGATGCGTATTGGTACATGCATTAGCAGTTAGAGAGGAGGGAAGAGGCAAAGTTGTTCCTCTTAAAATATGCATAGAAACATCACCAATAGAGAGAATTACTATATACTCACATAGTATAGTTGCTGAAGATGTAATAGCTTCATTTATAATCTCAACGCTTATAACGAAGCTGGAATTGGGACACTACAAGAATTATAGTATAAGTATAGAAATTCTAAGTAATGAAAGTGCAAAAGGCCCTAGTGCTGGAGCTCTCATAGCAGTAGCTCTCGCTTCATTAATAGGAAAAAAGCCTATAGGAGGTTCAATTACAGGCTTCATAAATATAGATGGAGGTATTGATGCTATTGGAGGTTTAATGTCTAAAATAAAGGTAGCAATTGAAAGTAATATTACCCGAGTAGCTGTTCCAGTATTTAATTATTTAGAATCAATCTATGAGCTTAAACTATTACCTGGTAATGTAACGATAAGACCTGTAGCATCTATTATTGATTCCTATGAGTTTTTAACAAGAGAGAAAATAATTGTAAATTACACAACTTTAACTCGTAATCCAATAATAGATGAATCTCTCAACAATATTTCCTCAGATCTTGAAAGACTAGCCAGGGAAGTTCTTAATGAATTAAGGAATGAGTCTAATGTTGATATTTCGAAGATCAACAAGTATCTTAACTATGCAGAGACGTTTAGGAAGATGGGTAAGGTTTATACGGCTGCAAGTATGGCATTCATTTCATATATGAAAGCGTTAAGTACTTTATGTAATGTCAGAGGCCTTGATTATGCGAAGAATTTGGAAAGAAAAGCTAAGTCAATTATTAATGAAACTCTTGATTTTTTAAAGAATTATAGAATTGATACTGATATCTCGGTTGTACTAGGAATTGAAGTACTAAGAAGAATAGCAGATGCAAATAGAATGCTAAGTGAAGCGGAGAAAGTATCATCAGCTAGGGAGATATGTAATATTACAGCATATGCATATGCGCGAGCACTAAGCGCACAGGAATGGCTATATACTCTCAAGAATGTGCTTCAAACTTCGATAGGAAAAGCTATCAAGAGTAGTTCATGGATCTTGGAGCTAGAGAGGTTAGCTAATTATACTCTTGACTCAATTAGCGAGGTAATAGCACCTCAAGAACTTGAAATACCCTCTATACTACAAGAAATTCCGAAAGGAAAAGAATTGTTATGGAAAGCTGCTTTAGCTAGGTATATCATAGATACCACGAGCTCCATGATCAGAGCCTCAAGCTCCAGAAGTGCTGAGAGATCATTACCTTATTTAAAAGATAAACTGTTGAAAATATTCATAGTAAACGTCTCAAGAGGTATAGAGCTTAGACTTAGTGAATTACAGAATATGGGAGCCGATGTAACTATACCAATGCTATATCTTGAATATTCAAATGCCGTAATTGATATAGGGCTTCATGAGGCTGCACTCAGTGCCCTTATTCATGCAGCTGGAGTAACTCTTACACTAGAACTTATGTATGGACTTATTCATATGCCCGAAGTCGAGTTGAAATTTGAACAATCTCAAATACCTGGAGAATTCATAGCTAAAGAGATGAAAATCCCTATGACTATACTACTAACTGCTGTATTAATTGGAGAAGCTATATGTAGCATTTACTTAATTGTGATCTTTTCTCGCAGATAAAGATATGAAATCCAGTAATGATTTTGGTTTAGCTTTAGGCTTACTGCTAGGTATTTTTCTTTCCTTTAGAGCCATTTCCTCAATTGCTAATTTTAGATCTGATTCAAATATCGGTCTAAGTCTTGGATTATATAGTGCTGCAGCAGGATGTATTGTGGGAATTACACTAACTTCAAGTCCTAATAAAAGGCCCTTGTAAACCCTGCCTCTACATTTCATAATGCCTTGACAATGATAACCCATTCTCTTCAGTAACCAAATAGCAGCAAATCTGCCTAGAGCTACTATAACTAAAGGTTTAATTAACAATATCTGCGACTCGAGATATGGTGAGCAATTTTCTATTTCCTCATCTCGAGGATCTCTATTACCCGGAGGACGACATTTAATGACATTAGTAATGTACACTTCAGATCTTTTCAGTCTAAATTTCTCTAAAGTATCTGTAAGGAGTTTTCCTGCAGCTCCAACAAATGGCCTTCCAGTTTCGTCTTCAACTGCGCCTGGGGCTTCACCTATGAACATTAACTTTGCATTCTTTGATCCTTCACCTGGTACAGCATTTCTCCTAGTTTTGTACAGTAGACACTTTCTACAATTAATTATTGCTTGCTCTAATTCACTCCATGACTTAAACAAAACTCTCGCCTTCAGCTATTCTATAGTGTGGCGATCTATAGAGGTTTCGAAACATTCACTACATAACATATCATGGTGATTTCTGTAAGATACAATTTTATAAGACAGAAATCATAATCACATAGAGGGATTACTATGGGTTTGAAGCACAAGAAGTACGTTTATGTATTAAGAGATGATGGTTGGTATGTAAAGGTAAGAATAATTAAAAGCGCACCGGAGGATAGTGCTGAGAGATACATGCCCATAGGACCAAAAACAAAGAAACCACCATTAACAGCTACTATAATTAAAGAAGAGCAATTACCTCCAGAGGCTAGAAGTAAGCTTTATCAGCTCTAAGAATTTATAGTAACTAGATGATGTAGCCGACATAAACGGAGCTAAAGCTGTGAAGAAGGGTCGATAGTCTGATTCTTCTACTGGAGTTCTCTTAGTAATTTCTTAAGAAGCTGGGACCTTGTAGTTCCTATTATGCTCTCCAAAGCCTTTCCTAGACCTCTTTCTATGAGCTTAATAAAGACATCATAAGCTCTATATTTGCCTCTAGACAAATTCTCTATATCTCTAGCTATGTTCATTAATACATTCTGTATGTGCTCATTGAATGAGGCATCTATAGAATCTGCTAGATGTACAACTAGACATTCAAGCATTGTTAAGGGAACATTGCCATGAATTTCTGATAAACACCTAATTAACTTCTCTGGAGCTTTTCTTGCAGCTAGTTCTGCTATAATTGCATAGTCATGACTTAAGTACCAGTCATTTCTCGCTCTAAAACCTCCATTAACTTCGTCACGTTCATACTGGTAGAATTTGAATATGTCATGTAATATTGCGGATGCAATTACTAGGTCTTTACTTAGTTTTATACCGTATATTTCTTCAAATACATCACTAAGTCTCAAAGCTATTGAAATAACTGAAATTGTATGTTGTATAAGTCCTCCTGAGTACGCGTGGTGTTTTCTAGGTGCAGCTGGACTTTCTTCAATGGATATTAGTGGAGTAGCTCTAGAAATAGTTAAGATAGGGTTATTTAGTATGCTAATAACAGATTCTCTTAACTCTCTACATTCAATCATCTTAGCATACTTTACTAAGTCCTTTATTGAATACATAAAAACATCACCACTATGTATTCAGCACATTTGATCTCTCCCTAGGTATTTTATAATATGTTATGTCTCTAAAATAATATATTAGGTGTTAAAAAGATCTTGAATGGTGAGTTCTGTTTTGTCGGTTATTCATCCTAGGGAACTTGAATATGAGGAAGGGATATATCTAGTTAAAATAGCTAGAAAGGCTATTGAACTATACCTAGCTACTCGAAAAATATTAGAACCTCCGCCTAGTACTCCTGAAAAATTATTAAAGAATGGCATGGCATTTGTAACTATTGAAAAGTTAATTGGAGAAAGAAAAGAGTTAAGAGGATGTATTGGGTTTCTAGAACCCCGTTCACCACTTATTGAAACAGTTATTAAGGCTGCTATTTCCGCTGCTACAGAAGATCCGAGATTCGAACCCATGACCATAGGAGAGTTAGAGAATTCAATACTTGAAGTATCAGTACTTTCTCCATATACCGAAATTAAAGATCCATTAAAGGAGGTAGAAATAGGTAGGCATGGAATATATATTGTATATGGAGTTCTCAATAGAGGAGTACTATTACCACAGGTACCTATTGATTATTGTTGGGATACTGAAACCTTTCTTGCTGAAGGTTGTCTAAAAGCTGGATTAGCTCCTGATGCATGGATGGATGAAAGGACTAAAATATATGTATTTGAAGCTGCCATTTTTATGGAGACAAAGCCGAGAGGTGAGATAGTAATTAGAGATTTAC